>CAZRLL010000003.1:84669-87208 GCA_964600735.1 uncultured archaeon | reverse complement strand
TGATGCACGCTCTTCTGCCTTTCGAAGCTCATATTGGATTTGATAATCATTTAAGGCCTTTTCAAAATTTTCTGGATTTATTAGAGCTAATTGCCCAATTCTTCGTATATCATAATTTTCTGACCTTATTACTGGAATATCTCTATCATAAAAAATGTTTAACACATCTTCTGTAAGATTATGATCCTGAAGGAAAACCATTCTAAGTTTTACTTCAGTGAGTTTCAGGGCAGTTTGTGGTCCTCCACCCGACGGATCAACAATGAGAATAATATCTCCCGGGTTTATCCCTTTTTCTTTTTTCAATTTAAATATAGCATCGTTAGAAAATATGAGGAGGATTTTTATTGGGATCCCACCTTCCTCTAAAGATGCCCAAATTAAATGTTCTAAAGAAGAGTTTAATTCCTGTAATTGAAGCTTTTCTGCTTCAGTCTTTATTATTGATTTCCGGATCATTTTGATTTCTAGGTCTTTTTCTTCTATCATTTCCGTCTTAAGTAGTTCTCTCATAATTTCATTTCTTGATTGGGATAATTGCCATGCGAGTTGCTTGTTTCTGTATTCGTATTGATTTAATTTTGCTTCTAATCTGCCCGTATGTGCTCTCAGATTAGTAATTGTTTCCTCACTGGTAGCCATATCATATAGTAAATTATATAATCTGCCAGGAAGCTCTGTACTCAGAGTTTCTTGATTAATCACTTCTATTTCGGGAGGGTCTGAAGATTTTCTCAACATCTTAACAGCAGAAATACTATCAGTAGTTGAAATACCTCTAATAATAAGACCCTTTGCCAGATCCTTCTCCTTCCTGGTGAGAACTTCCTTTTCAAGTTTATTAAAATGTGGTTTAAGTTTATTGTAACTCATCATTACCGCGGATAGCGCATCTCGTCCATGAGAATCAATTTTTGTATTGAGGTCCACCTGATTTGCCAGTTGTCTTTTTTCTTCTTGAGTTAATTGTGTAGTAGGAAAAGAAATCTCCGCATTATAAGTTGATGCTAGTTTATTAACAAAAGTAGGAACAGGATAAACATCAGAGCATACCATTACTGGAATTCCGTAATTCGATAAGTCTGAAACTAAGTTGCCTTTGGACAAATTTTTTCTGCTAAATACTGTAACTACTTTTCCATTCAAATCTAAAGCTGCAACCCCCGTGGTCATGCCTGGATCAATACCCACTATTAAACGTTGAATGTGATTGTGAAATTGTGCTCGATGTTTTCTTTCATCATAAGTAATTGGTTTCTGTGTAATTACTGATTTTTTAGGACTCCATATTTTTATTTTTGCTGGATATAAACTTAAGGATTTAATTATTCTGATTACTTTAGTTCTATAAGTAAAAACATGAAATCTGGATTGTTTTGCCCCGTATTTTGTAGAACGTGTTAATTGATCAAATGGAAGTTTAGATTTTTCTAATGTTAAACGAACAATTTTTGAAGCCCGGGCTACAATCTCCTCTCCTTGTCTTTCATATCTGGACTGAGACCAACCTCCTTTACCTGAACGTCGGGGTTTACCAATTTCAATAATTGTCTCATTTTCAAATGGTTCAAGTTTCATCCCAACACCCATCTGTATTAATTTAACAATGGCTCTTGCGGTCAATACAGGACTTAGTTTTTTCCATTTTGTATTTATGTTGTATTGCATCAATAATTTATTCAAGGAAACTGTACTGCCGGTTTTAGTTAAATTTATATGGACAAAATTACATTGAGTTGGTAACAGAGAACAAAATGAGTCAATAGATTCCCCATTGAACAAGATCTCTGTTGGATTGTCTGTTCCAAGATACTTTGCTTTATGTTGACGTGTTATCTTTATTAATTTACTTCTAGAAATATTTGACCATTCTTTGTTTTTCCCATCAGAAGTCACCAAAGACGCTGCTACTCTAACTCCTGCTTGCCTGGATGTAGATGACATTGGTAATATATCAAAGGCTACAATTGTATCCGTAATGGCTTGTCTTCTTAATTCCAATCGAAAATTACCCTCACAGATTTTTAAAATCTTTTCATCAGGATGAAAATATCTCTTTTAAAAAGTTAAAAGGTCATCCATATCAGCAATTGTATTATGCAATCCCCGATTATTGAATATTTCCCTTTACAGTACTAAGAACATCATGAAAATCTAGATTTAATCCATGTTTTCTTTCAAAATAAGTAAGAATATTATTGATATCCCTTTCTAGCAATTCTACTGCACCCTTGGCATCACGAGAAATGGATTGGGGAAAATCAATAATAATTGGTTCTGCGTCATGAGTCATAATAACGTTATACTCGGATAAATCCCCATGAACAAATCTACCTTTCTGCCAAGCATTCTCAATAAAATCTAAAATTTTTTCCATAGTTTCGATTGGATTTGGTATTTTTGACAATTTCACCAAATCAATACCATCGATCAGTTCCTGTGATATGATATGGCGATTTGATGTATAGAATTTTGGTACTGGTAAACCTAGTTTATTTGAATGTTGCAACCATTTCACCTCTGCCTCAGCGGATAACCT
>CAZRLL010000003.1:20356-84659 GCA_964600735.1 uncultured archaeon | reverse complement strand
AAGCATATAACTCTGAAATGTGTTGTTTATTCGCAGTATAACTTCTTTTTTTCTTTACTTGATGAAAAGATGTAAAACCAACCCGGTGTAATTTTAATATTACTTCCTTCTCATTGCTATCTAGAGCATAATAAATCTTGGATTCTTTCCCTACTCCCTTTTCCCTGCCTATGCTTGTTATATGGCCTTGTTCATATAATGTATTTAATGCTAAAGCGTCATAGCCATGAATTGTTAATTCATAACCAACAAAGTGACCAGTCCAACGATGGATCAGATTTAATTTATGACTTTTTTTTAACCACTGTTGGGTATCGGAGACAGTAAATCCTGCATATTTTGCAATTGTTTCCAGTTCAACATATTCACTATGACGCATTCCAATTTCAACGGCTAATAATGTTCGCCATTCTTTTTTGCGTAGCTCTTTTAATGCTGTAGCACCGATTAATGTCATTATTTCAAATTTTGTAATGATTTCAATCTGAAAAGAATTATTATTGAGTAAGTACAGATTTTATTTGTTTATTGAATTAAAAGTTTGTTTGACTCAAATAATCATTTGGATTAATAATTAAATCTTTTAATCGGGCTTCATCCGATGCAAAAGCCATCAAATGAGACATTAGTGACACCTGTGCAGTTGTTATTGATTCTCTGTTGTTTGGTGTCTTATTATCCATCACTGAATTTATAAAAGCATCCATTAGTTTCTCATCACCTCCCCCATGGCCATCTGACATTTTAAATTTCAATACTACCTCTCTATAATCTGATAATGAATCATATACGACAATCTCTTGCTTGGACAACAAGAATTCACCAATTATTGTCCCTTTATTACCATCTATCCTTATGGTTCTCCCTTCTTCATGGGAATAACCTTGCATTGTTAGCGTAGCAGTTATACCATTCTCAAATTCAAAGTTTACTGTTTGGTGGTCCACTACATCGTGATCATCAACAAAATAGACACATCGGCCATAAGGTCCATTATTTAAAGCCTTGATTTTTCCTTTTCTAGAAAAATCTTCAGTAATTACACTAACTGGCCAACCCGAATAATTATCGATTTGCTTAAAAAGCGGTAACTTTCTAATACTTGGGAATTTTAAAATTAATTTTGATTTTACCTTTTCAGAAAGATTTCCTCCTCTTTTTGATACATGCAATAGAGGGATTATGTCAAGGTAAATTCTGTATGCAAAATAAAGGCATGTGGAGGCAACAGGACAATCGAAAGAGCATCTTTTTGGTGTACCTTTTGGAGCATTCTCTTTCCCGAAATGAGATAACGATCCAAATGAGCTAATTTTTAAGGGATTTGCGTTAATTAACCAGTATAATATATCAAAATCATGACTACATTTAGAAAGGATCATAGGGCTCGATTTTAAACGATTGTTCCAATTGCCTCTGATAAATGAATGGGCATAATGAAAATATGATACATTCTCTCGTAAAGAGATGTTTACGATTTTCCCTATCCTCCCAGATCTGATAATTTCATGAATTTTCCTGAAAAATTTGGTATGTCTTAATACGTGACAAATTTGCAGTATCTTTCCAGTTTCTTTTGATGTATTGACCAATTCAATACAATCTTCTACAGTGACTGCCATCGGTTTTTCTAATAACACATCATACCCCAATTTCATCGCTTTAATTGCAGGTTCAAAATGTACCTGATCTGGTGTTGCGATAATTGCAATTTTCGCAATTTGTTTACTATTTAGAAGCTCTTTCCAATCTGAAAAACAATGATTACTGGATATTTTGTGTATCCTTGCATAATTTTCTCGACGAGTTTCGTTTGGCTCTGCGACAGCAATGATTTTTAATTTCTGGGGGAATTTTAATGCAAATTGACCATAAATAGTTCCACGATCACCAACAGCAATTGAAACCGCAGTTATTGGTTTATCCACTTGCAAAATAATATTTGGCAATAATTAATTTATTCCAAAGGTATCCGATTTTTATTCAAATTGAAACAAAATCGATTAATTTCAGCTATTTAAATATATGATTTGTAATTATTTTCATGACCAATCTTGACTATTTGACTCTACATGATTTAAAAAAACATCTCCAAGATACAACCCATCCGATTCTTAATAAGATTAGTCTACTAAATTCAGTTAAATATTACACAAAATTTTTGAATACAAATCCAATGGCCACTGAGGATCAATTTATAGTAATTCTTGATCAAACTAATTCTGAACCAGTCCAATGTGTGAACTGCAAATTACAATTTTCATTTATGGAAGGAATCTGCATCTTCTGCTATCTTTGTGGAGATAGAAGGCTAATATTCGATCTACACATTCATGATAAAAAAATAAATTCCAATGGAACTTTTGTTTTTCTATTAATTTTAATTGGTGATGAGCACATAATAGGGCCCTTCATAATAAAAAATTATTTTGAAATAATAAATACTTACAGTCCCCTACAATTGAGAAATTTATCCATTGACAGAGAAATCAATATTATATCGATTATCAAAAGACCAGTAAATATTTCTTCTTGAGAATACAAATTCGGGATTTGAACTATTGACCTTTTTGATTGTGTTTGTTTTTGCATATAAAGGATTTTATTTAGAATTTTCAGTGCGAATAACTTGATTTATTGAATATTTTTGCAGAATTATTTAAAGTTAAAATGATGAAAACTTTTTCGCGCATTTAAAGATACTATTAAAGACCGAAGAACGAAAATTTAAGAGTAGTTGACATGCATATGAGTTTGTTATATCCTAATTTTTAACATAATAGGTGCAGAATATGGCACAATCATTAATACTTGAACAATACATTTCTCTTTTCGTCCTCCTAAGCCTTGGAGTTGTTACAGTTTTTGCTTTTGTTTTGCTGAATAAAATTCTTGCTCCTAAAAGAAAGTTGGGGATCGAAGTTGAAGGATTGAGTGCATTTATTGCATATGAGTGTGGTGAGGTACCAATTGGTGATGCGCACACTCGATTTAACTTTCAGTATTATGTCTTTGCGTTAGTTTTTGTAATTTTTGATGTTGTTTCCTCATTTTTACTAGTTTGGGCACTTGTAATCAAAGAAATTCAATTACGAGGGATTATTGCTGCTGGTTCATTTTTGTCAATACTTATGATAGGTTTTGTGTACTGGTGGAAAAGAAATGCATTAAGGTGGATGTAAAGTGGTAACGGATGAAGAGTTTTCAGAAAAATTAACTAGCGAATTCGGTTCAAAGATCACTGAAATAAGGATTGATCCCGAACATAGAGTTAATGTCTATTTAGAGACTGATACAATAATAGATGTCGCAAATTATATGAAACATGAATTAGGTTTTGTGTATCCCAACTTTTGTACCGGAACTGATCATAAAGAAGATATTGAAGTTCTTTGGCATATTGGATATCCTGAAGGACCAATTCTAGTGATCCTGCGTTTAAAAACAGACCGAGTCAATCCCGTAGTTCCCTCCTTAACTACAATATGGGAGGGATTTAATTGGCATGAAAGAGAAACTTATGACATGTTGGGGGTGAAATTTGAAAATCATCCGGATCTAAGACGATTGATTATGCCTGATGATTGGGAGGGCCATCCATTAAGAGAAGATTATGTGTACAAAAAACCTAGATATCGAAAACTAGAGGATGTGGAGGAATAAATATGTCAGAAAAAACTGAAATGAATTTATTCATGGGTCCACAACATCCCTCAATGCATGGCTTATGGGCTATGAGATTAACTATTGATGGTGAGACTATAATCGATGCAGATGCACAGATTGGTTATTTACACCGAGGATATGAAAAATTATTAACAAATAGACCATACGAGCAAGGAATCCCTATTTGTGACCGATTATGTTATGTTGAGAGTCACAGTTGGTCAGCATCATACACTTACTCTATTGAAGGAATCTACCAATTAGAAATCCCAGAAAAGGCGAAATGGATAAGAGTACTAACCTTAGAATTACAAAGAATTGCAAGTCATTGTTTATGGTTGGCAGCTATGAGTGTTGATATTGGTGCTCTAACAATGTTAATTTACCCAATGAATGCAAGAGAACTGATATTAGACATGATGGAGAGAATTACAGGAGCTCGATTGACCTATAACTATGTTCGGATCGGCGGCGTGTATGCAGATTTGCCTGTAAATTTTGAAAACCGCATGGATAAAAGCTTTGAAGAATTTCTAAGATTACATTTAGAATTTATTGACTTATTAGAGGAAGCCCAAATATTCAGAGTAAGAACAGAGGGAATTGGCATCTTGAGTAAAGAAAAAGCTCTGGACTATGGTTGTACAGGCCCAGTGTTAAGAGCTAGCGGAGTCTCATATGATGTAAGAAAAGATGATCCATATTTTGGATATGATGAGTTAAAATTCAAAATACCCACCAGTACTGAAGGTGACTCATTTTCGAGGTACCGTGTAAGAATCGAAGAAATGCAGGAATCCATTAATCTTTGCTGGCAAGCTATGTTAAAACTAAATGAATTAAAATCATCAGATCCATTTCGATTAGATAAAATACCTCGACGCCCACCAGCAGGTGAAATTTATAGACGAATTGAAAGTGCTAGAGGTGAAGCTGGATTTTACATTCTCAGTGATGGGACGGCTCAACCGTACCGGGTAAGAATTAAAAGTCCCGTATTTAACAATCTGTCGACATTAACTCCCCTTATTACCGGCGGGAAATTAGCCGATATTCCAGCAATCATGGGATCTATCGACCTTTGTGTAGGCGACTTGGATCGATAATATTTTTACTCACTTTTATTTTGAAACTAATACTTCATAAATTCGCATTAATTCAGGACCCGAAGTATCACTACCAACTAGTACTCCATTCACATTTGCAATGATTCCAGGTCTTGGAAAAGGAGTTCCTCTATTCACAGTTACAACGTCTCCCTGAACCTTGAAAAAATCAGATAACCATCTAATATCATCCTCTGGCATTAATGGGTGAGTTAAAAGACCATGTGCATTTCTAAAGATCATGGATCCCACCAGTGGACTATTCAAAAAATATTTTGACTCAACTTCTACATCCAGAAAATCTGCAATGTCTTTCTTTTCATGTATAGTAAATTCTGGATGAACTAGAGCTACATCGTTTGTACAGACAATTGCATTACCAAGGGCAGTTATTTTTGAATCTAGAATATGAATTGCTATACCGTCCAAATGATTTTGCAAATCAACTATTTCGTCATCATTTGTTAATCCTGGAACAAGAAGATTATTCGAATTTCCTACAGTGAACAACCCAATTAAATGACTACTAGATATTGAAGTACTTATGTATGGAACATTTAACACATCTTTTATTAGACTGAGATAAGATTTTTTAATATTATTAGGAAAAATCGAGTAAGTATCAGTGGCAATTCCAAAAATTCCTATGCTTGAATTTCCTAGAATATTGATGGAATTTAATTCCATATATTACCACCTAATCTTGACTTAATCTTCCTCTTCTTCAAAATCTTCTTCATCAATATCTGTTTCATCTTCAGAGGGTTCAGTGATAGCAGGGACTCCTTCAGGTGTAAAAATTTCTTCAGGTACGACGCCTACGAGATATACTTCCACAACATCATCATCACTTTTTATTACTCTAACAGAAATTTTTCTTGGTGGTTTTTGTATTCCCCTTGACCAGATATATTCATTAACCTCGTTATCAATCAATATATCATCTGACTTCATATGTTTGACTAGAAACTCTTTAATAATTCTCATTGCGCGAGGTGCTCTTTTTGTCCGTGGAACACTATTCAATTTTGGATAAAATGGAATTGTGTACGTTCTCTCTAAAACAACTTGGTGTGACATCTAATCGATCATCTCTTTATTGTATGTGTTCGCCAATTCCTCTCTCCAGGATGCTGACGAACCCTTCGTTTCGTTTTCATAGTAATCCAAGTGGGAACTGGCATATTACTAACTAAAGCTTTTGCATATCTTTTCTTACGTGGGTAGTGCTTATATCTTGCCATTATGATCAGACTCGTTTAAATTTGATTGTTGATTCTCTCTTTCCAGATTGAATCTGTTTAAGCATTTGCAATAACTGCTTTTCGTTCAATTTACCGCTTGGGAGACGCCCTAATTGTGAAAGTTGAATTAATTGATTCTCAATTGCATCTGCCATTTGGGGTTTTACCAACTTAATATTATTTAACCGTTGTTTTGCACTGTCAGTGAGTATTGCTCTTAGTATTGATTGTTTCTGTTGCTCTAAAGATTCACCGGTTTCTTTTTGCTGTCTTACCAACTCTCGTTCATTTTCTTGTGAGCTTGCTGTATCTTGTAATTCTTGCAACCGTTTTTTCCGGAGATTTTCCAGCTCATCACTCATAATATTACCCCATCAGTAGAAATGTGACATGTTACACACACTTTTTTGCAATTTCGTCAACGAAAGACATTCCACGAGCAGTTAATTGTCTTCCATTTGGAACTGATGAAACAAAACGTGCATTTTCTAATTGTTGAAGTACATGTCTTGCTATACTTCCGCTCCCGGACCTTGATTTCTCAGTCTTTGATCCTCGTTTCTTTCTTCCCCCAAAAAACGCTTTTAGGCGTCTCGTACCTAATGGACCTTTCATATATACTTTGCGAAGAACAGCCGCGGATCTAATATACCACCAATCAGGATCCTCAGGAGGTAATTTACGACTAACTCCAGTTTTTACAAAGGGTGCCCAAGTAGGGGGTAGTATTTCAGTAAATGATTTTAATTCCGAAGCCATTGTTTCTATTAGTTTGGCTGCAGGCACATCATATGCAGTTGTCATATTAGTCTCCTAGTAAATATGATTTTATACGAGTTAAGTATATATCAGTCTTAGATAAATAATTCTATCGATTCAATGTTTAAATACTTCAATGAATATTAATATAATAAATAGTATCCGAATTTATTGGCAATATAATTTATTAATATTCATTATATTTGAATAAACAATTTCAACTCCAAAGACTCGAATGTATGATTTCGAATAAAGATAGAAAACAGTGGACACGATAAATCGTGTTTAACCTCCATATCACCTTTTAGAGCCATTCTCAATTTTTTATTTTTCTTTACTAGATCAGTCTCATTATTATATCACTATCCTTTACTTTATCAATACTTCACTCAATTCCTGTAATGTGAAAGAGATTCTCAATCAAGTTATACATGGGAGGGTCCATGTCCACATTGGAAAGGCTGGACTAACAAATGGTATAATAAATCAAATTGATAATCAGTATAAAAAAAAAAGAATAATTAAAATTCGTTTCTTGAGTATGGAAAATTTTGAATCGGTTAAAGAAGCGGCAAATACATTAGCAAATCTAACTAAATCGAATGTGCTAGATATTCGGGGAAAAACGGTAGTATTACAAAAGAGAAAGGGCCAACGGAAATTTTCAAAGTAGTTATTCCTTGAGTCAATTTGAACTCATAAAATTTAGATACTCAGAAACTCTGATAATTTAATCAAATCCCATGAATGATTTTTCCATGTCTTTGTACAAATTCCTTCATAAATTACACCGACAATTAGATTTTCAGGGTCAGAGTAGATTATTGATTTATTTAATAAACAATGAGGTGGGGATTCAAGTAAATTGGAAAATATGAAAAGGCTTATGTCAAGGTTTGCCTTGTTAAATTTAATCTCGCAATAATTGGCTCGTATTTCTAAATGAATATATTTCCAACCACTTGATTTCATAATTGTAACAATCCGTTCAACCATTATCTTTTTTTCATTAGACTCATTTTCATTTGTAACCTTCATAATCGAATTATTTACTTCTGTATTCTTGATTAAGTCGTTTTGATGGAGTTCGATTTTTTTTCCCCCTTTTTGAATTGACACCATTTTAGTAATTTCTGATATCGTATTTTCAGATTGTCTTTGGTAATTTATCTGTTTATTTGTTATTATTCCTAACCATGGAAAAACATTTTTTGTCCTTTTTTTTATTGGTAGATTTATACAACCAGGGATTATTGAGATTATTTTTGACGTAACATTATTATTGATATGTTGATCATGAACACCCAAAATAGATTTTATTGGTATTTTCCTGATTTTGTCAAATTTTAGGGTATCAATTTTACCTTTAATGTTAGTATCTTCAGTCAATATCTCAACAATTTTATTTAATTTGTTATGAATGTTATTTTTAGATTTAGACTTGATTATCATTGAGAAATAATTATTTAGGGATCGTTTAGAATTGATAGAAGTAATTTGCACTGAAACACCAGATGTAGTGCATATCTTTTTGAAACTTTCAAAAAAGCTCCCATGAAGAGATATTGAGTGAAAATTAAATTGTTTTTGATAAAAGCTTACTCCATTATGGTGCAATGTTAAAATATTGTCGCTAGATGAGATTAAGTTATAATTGCCCCATACAGCATTCAGGTGGTGTCCTGAGATTTTTTTTAAAATCAGGTTTTTTGGAATGTGATTCGTAATTGTTTTTTTAAAAATTGTCTGAAAGGAATTAATATTCTCAATTATATTATTTGTTGAATCCCCTGATAAACCAATTACTAAATAGCATAACCCATCGAATATTTTTAGTGATAAGAAATTTACTAATGAAGAGAGCTTGAACCAAAATTGATCGAATAAATCACCTGATGATTCATCAGCGCCGGCATGGGTGATTTCAAAGCCTTGAAGACATTTCCATTTTTTTTTTCGTTTATAATGATAAATTTGACCAGTGGCCACCAATTATCATTATTCATTATTGATTATGTTGTTTTTCCTATTTCAACTCATGAATTTATTATTATTAGTTACTATACAATTTTATTGAGAAAAATAGAGATAGCTGTCCATAAATCTAATTTTTGGGATGATAACGACAATTCTTGAGATTCACCCCATAAAGTTGAGAATCCTCCTGATGAAAAACCTCCAAATATAAATAATTCATTTTTGTCAATAAAATCCGCTTCAACTTGTTTTCCTTTGGATGAAAATAATACTCTGCGATTCGACAGTAATTTGATACCACTGTCGATTTTTTGTATTAGATTGCCTTGATAATTATTACTTAAGATTGACTCTAGTAAACCATAAAACCGACTTTGGGATCTGGGTAGTCTTGTATTGGGATCAACCCAATATAGATCAGTATTGCATGAGAAATAAATTTCCAAGCCTTTAATTAATTTTGTATAGCCTAGAGCCGTTAATAATCCAAAATGTAAAATATCAGGTCTATCTTGCCTTTGAGAAACTGAGATATTCTTTAACAAATGTTGATGTTTTGATCCATTTCTCAAAGGTATTCGACCTGTTTTCTGATAATATTCACTAATAGATGCGTCTTTCAACCAATTTTTTGGGACTAGACTAATAGCTGCATCCGCAATTAATAATTTCATCACTTTCCAACAAAATTATTTTTCTTACCATTATTTAATTTGTTATCAAGAATTAGTAAAGTAAATACAACATAAAGAAGATAGAAATACCTCCAATAAACGAAAAAATCCATATTATAATTGCTATTTTACCAATATACCTGTGAATCTTTCGAAATTTGCCTATAAAAGCGATTTTACCATCAGCACTGATTTTTGTTTTCATCAATCCTAACCATACCTGTTTAGAAACGAAAAATACTGAAATCAATGCCGTTAAGATGTGAATTATGAGTACAGGTATATAGACAAAATAAAAAATAGATGAAGGACCACCAAATTTGGTATCGCCTTCTGTTAACCAACGAATAATATAAAGAATGAGGAAAGTCAAATTAGTTGACACTGCAAACAACATCAACCATTTGTGTGCATTATAATTTTTTTTCCGAGCAGCAATGTAGGCACTTGATAATAAAACTAGACTAATTAAAATTGCAGCAAATCCTGCAATTGCTAATGTTGACGTATTTTTTACAGATATAAATCGCCTTCCTCCTTTATATGTCACTTATTCTTCAGTCTTAAATAAATTTACCTCAAAAAATATTATATACTTTATCATAATTATTATGTGTAATACGGCAAAAGGATCAGAAATTCACGATTATGAACTTATTTCATTTCAAATTTAAATTACGGACCTAACCTTCGATTTAATATTGACAACCATGATCTAACCTTGCTTGTAATTTCAGCCCCCCCAAGCGATCCAGTCCATTCAATCGCGCATATCACATAAAAACGTTTCAAAGCTTTGATTCCTACACAAAAGTCATTAAAGAAGATAATTTCAGGTAGTAGCTGATCTACATGCGATGAAACTCTTATCCAACCCTTAAAATGCCTTTGCAATGATTCTAATCGGCTTTCTCCAATATTTTTTGAGGTTGATGTGTACAAGGCTTCCAAAGATGCGTCCAGAATCATTACAGCAATATTTTCCTGAAGAAAACGTGATGCCATGATAGCTATTTGACTTGAAATTTCAACAATTTCTTCATCTCTTGCTTTTTGAATAGTAGCCTGGATAAATATTTTTGATCCAAACCATCCATCGAGTAGTGTAATTGATTTTTCTAAATATATTGATGTAGTTTGGTGATCATGCAAATCAACAATCGAATCATCACTAAGCATTAAATTGATATGATCATCGAGTGTATCAATAATTTTCAATAGTTCAGGGTCACTTAGAATCTGCTCATCACCGACAATTGCTAAATTTATATCGCCATCTCCAAATGGTCGAATGTGTAACTTAAAACCATCGCTCATTTCAACAGTTCGTATAAGTTGACCTGTTACTTCTGATGAAAATGTTGACAATGCGCCCAGCATAGCCCCTGCAAGAATCCCATCTACGATTGAAGGACCAGTTGATCGAACCCAAATTGGTATTCCTGAACTAGAAATCAACGATGCCTCTTTTAACACTAAACAAACCCTCGATTCAATATTTCTTTAATTTATTCCAATATTAATATGATTAATATGCCATATATTACATAAGAATATTTTATGAATAATGGTTGATAAAATTAAACGCTTATAGCAAGTTCATCATTTAAATCGTCTGATATGCTCCCACATCCTTACATTATTAATCTAGAGAGAGCTCTGGTATTTTTGAATATACACATGTAGATATTTTCTTCACTGCTCGGCGAACTATTTCCATCCACTGTAAAGCATCACTTTCACCATATACATCTGCCATGATTTTTGTTAATGGATCCTCTTTTGAAATACCATCTAAGTCAGACCATGCATCTAACTCACGTATAAAAATAAATTCTCTACTATCTTCAACGATACAAAACGAATTTTCATAAACAACCCATTTTTTGCTGAAATTCATTGATTTGTAAGCCGAGATTAATTTTCTAAGAAATTGTTGGTAAACCTCTGCCATCTCACCATGAACTTCTACAAATTGAACATACTGCAATTTTGGTAAAGTCATAAGAACAATTATTGGCTTCAAGTATATATTGACTATCAAACCACTAATATGTTATAAATAAAACACTAGCAATAAAAGATCAGCTTATCATGGAAGCAATCTTTTCTGCAAATCGTGCGATCACGAATATTCTCGCGTATATACTTTTTCGTCCATGACAACAATATTTTCGAAAATAATTATCGGGTCAGTAGAAGAAAAATTAGGTGGGATTTCAACCATATCTAAAAGATTAATTGCATTTCCAGTGATCCCAATCATGTAAACTGTTCATAACCCTCTGTTAGAATTATTAATATGGTTCCAGTCATCTAAAATGATATTTTATTTTCTCATTTTGAGATTTTCCTCTTTTCGTTGAAAAATATCAAATTAAACTGAGAATTAATTTAATTTTCAAATTATTTCAGCTCCCAATTTAAAATTCTAAAAAATCAGAAATTACATCAGCAAGTGTAGTTTCTTCTTTCTTACCCCCATAATTGTAACAGATTCCGTTAAATACGGAAACTTCGAGCATCCAAATATATTTTGGATCAACAGCATCTAATTGTGAGATAAAATCACTCGAAGCTGAAAATTCAGTGGAATATCCATCGAGAAATAAATCCATTTTATTATTCAACACGAGTACTGGTTTACTAGCCCCCCTCTCTTTTAATACTAAATTTAATGAATCAATTACTTCTTTGTTGTTATTGGCAGTTCCATCAATAACAAAAATTAATTTTTCTGAATATTGAATACTGTCCCCCCATCCTGCCCAAAAATCTCTTTGTCCCCCCATATCAAATACAGTTAATTTAGACTTACCTAGTCTAAATCTACGAACCGATTTCCCTAACGTTGGAGAATGGCTGATTCTTTTGCTATACCTTTCAGGGATTCCAGTTTCAAGGTACATTGTAAGAGAAGTTTTTCCAGCAAATGAAGGACCAACAATACAAATACTTTGCTTGGTCAATAGAAATTTCTTGAGCAGTTTATTTCTTATTCTTTTAATTAACCTCTGTTCATATTTGGGAAATATTTGTAATTCCCTATCGAAATTCTCTAATTTATTATTCCCAGTATTTAGTGATATCGTATCTCCTAAGTAAATACCAAATCGATCGAAATAAACAATCCGAAGATGATCCCGATGCGAAATAAGATGACTACCAATTTGCAATGAATTTGATTCCACCCGTTTTTCAATTTCTTCCCGGGTAATCATTATCGAGTCAAATCTCATGCATAAATCGCATTCTAATGTTCTAATTACAAGAATTTCTTCTTCTCCAATTTGGTTATATGCCATCATAGATTCATATAAATTTCATTTCTTAAACCAGTTAAATAAAATTGTAACCAGATTTGGATCCTAGCTTATTTATTTCAGCTTTAATCCTTTGGGTGTTGCAAGATTTTCTCATTTTTAATCTTTAAATGAAGTTTAAAATTTTGAATTTAATTACTTTATTTTTTCAAGTTTGTGATAATTCATAAGATATGGAAAAACGAAGTATTTTACCTCTACCATCATTTATTAAATTGCAATATCCCGATTTTCCACCTCTAGGTGGTATTATTTTAAGTTCTGGATTGATCAGGAAAATTGGTGTTAAATCGGTTAAAAGAATAATTAATGAATTAGATAGACGAGTATTAAGATTTGAAGAAGCTGAGGAAGCATACCTAATTGTTTTGGAAACAGTTGATAACGATCAAATATGGTTAGTAAAATCATTCGAGGACGAAAAAAGTGTCCTTACATTAATGCTTTCCTCTGAATTCTAATTTAGATGCTCTTTCAGCTTATAATGTGAAATTCCTATCGATGTTTTCAAATTTATCAGTCAAATTTATATTCAAATTTTTTTTTCATGTCCACAAGATTTCAATATGCAATAAATAAGATAAAATTTAAGATTTGAATTGTTATCACATTCTGATCCATCAAATTCACCCGTACACGGAATACCTGATGGCACAGTCTTAATAATTTTTGGAGCTTCAGGTGATCTGACCAGAAGAAAACTAATGCCAGCACTCTATCACCTGTCTCGAGATGGACTTCTTCCCAATAGGTTCAAGCTTATTGGCATGGGTAGACGTATTCAAACTGGAGACGAATTTATACATCATATGAAAAACCGGGTAATACAGTATTGCAGCCATAAAATGGAAGATCGCTACTGGGATCCATTATCTGAGCGATTACTCGCCATAAGAACAGATTATAAAGAATTAATTACCTACCAAAAAATTTCAGACTGTATTGAAACTATTGAAAAAAAATGGGGAATTAGGAGTAACCATCTTTTTTACTTAGCCACATCTCCAAGTCATTTTGAATTAATTATCAATAATCTTGCTAAAATAGGTTTAAACGTTCAAGATGAAAAACATTGGACCCGAATTATCGTTGAAAAACCATTTGGACTTGATTTAAAATCTTCTGAAAATTTAAATTCCGAGATAATGAAACATTATTCAGAAGAACAGATCTATCGGATTGACCACTTTCTCGGGAAAGAAGCTGTTCAGAATATTTTAGTTTTTAGAATGTCAAATCTATTGTTTCAACCGCTTTGGAATCGTGAATATATTGAGTATATGCAAATTACTTGTGCGGAAACAGTTGGTGTTGAAGGTAGGGTGGATTTTTTTGAACAAACTGGAGTAGTTAGAGATATGATGCAATCCCATTTGCTTCAAGTCCTCGCTTTATTGACAATGGAACATCCAAGCTCATTGGATCCTGAAGAAATCAGGGATGAAAAGGTAATATTGTTAAAATCAGTTCGCAAATACAAATCTACTGAAATTGAAGAATGTGTAATTCGGGGTCAATATAGAGAAGGGGTTGTGAATTCAGAATTTGTACCAAAATATATGGATGAAAAAGGAGTAAGTCTTACTTCAAAGGTTGAGACTTACGCAGCAGTTAAATTATTTATTGATAATTATCGCTGGCGAGGTGTCCCGATCTATTTAAGGACAGGAAAAAGAATGCCCAATCGGAAGACTGAAATATTTATTCAGCTAAAAAAAATCAAAGATAAAGAAATTCCAGCTGTATTAAGTCATCAATCACCAATATTGAATACGATACGTCTGGAAATACAACCACGAGCGGGTATTGATATAACAATCGGGTGGAAGCCGTCTGGATTATTAACTGACGTAGAACCAACCAGTCTAAATATCGGGGGGAAGGCTCAATTGGAAGAGCCTAAAGCTTATGAAAGATTACTGGTGGATGCTATGCGTGGAGATTCTACATTGTTCATACGTTTTGATGAAATAAGAGAAATGTGGAAAATAATTGATCCAATCGTTCAATATTGGAAGGAAAAAAAAGAACAGACTGAAGAATTACCTGATGACTTACATATCTATGCTGCAGGTACACAAGGTCCTGAAGTTGCTGATAGCTTTATTTCGAAAGATAATTATAGTTGGACTGAAATTTAATATTTTTTGGCGGATAACAGAATATTGAAAATCAAGAATGAAACGATAAGTTGATTAAAATATAAATATTTTCAAGAATTATGACAGCTGACGTAGGCTTGATCGGACTCGCTGTAATGGGGGAAAACTTAGTCTTAAACTTGCTTGATCAAGGTTATAAAGTATCTGTATACAATCGAACCATTTCCAAAGTTGATGAATTTTTAGAGAGGGCTAATCGAGGGAATGATTTACTAGGTTGTCAATCGATAAATGAATTGGTAAATTCTCTCAAAATTCCCCGAAAAATCATTTTGATGGTAAAATCTGGAACTCCAGTGGATCAATTTATTGAGATGATCATGCCGTATCTGGATAGCGGAGATATAATTATTGATGGTGGAAACTCCAATTTTCAAGATTCAATTAGACGCTCAAAATTTTTGCATAAGAATGGATTTTATTTTATAGGTGCTGGAATTTCTGGTGGAGAAGTCGGTGCCAGATATGGGCCATCTATTATGCCAGGAGGGTCGAAAGAAGCCTGGAATTCTGTTAAAGAAATTTTACAATCGATAGCCGCAAAATTAGATGATGGTACTGCCTGTTGTCACTGGATTGGTGAAAATGGAGCTGGTCATTACGTTAAAATGGTACACAACGGAATAGAATATGGCGATATGCAATTAATTAGTGAGGCTTATCACATTCTTTACCTTGGATTAAAATTAAATCATGATGAAATTAGCAATATATTTGAAAAATGGAATAAAGGGTTTTTAAACTCATATTTGATAGAAATAACCGCAAATATCCTTAAATTTAAAGATAAAAGGGATAATAAACCATTAGTAACAAAAATCTTGGATAAAGCTGGTCAAAAAGGCACCGGTAAATGGACAGTGAACAATGCTCTTGAATTGGGATCACCTCTCACCACAATTAGCGCTGCAGTATTCCAACGATTTTTATCATCGTTCAAAGAGGAAAGAATTAATGCAGCGTCAGAATTTGGGACAAATCAGATTCCTCAAATTCCAGTAGAAGAGGAGCATTTAATAATAAATGAACTTGAACTAGCTCTTTATGCTTCTAAAATTATCTCATACAGTCAGGGGTTTTCATTGATGCGAGATGCATCAAAGAATTATAATTGGGAATTAGATTTAGGTAAAATAGCTTTAATTTGGCGAGCTGGTTGTATTATCCGGTCAATATTTCTTGATAAAATAATGGAAGCGTTTGATAACAATCCAAATTTAAACACCTTATTATTGGATTCTTTTTTTAAAAATGAGATAAAAAAATGTCAAAATGCATGGAGACAAACAATTAAAAGGTCAATTAATTGGGGGATCTCGATTCCCGGTTTTTCAGCATCGTTAGCTTATTTTGATGGATTTCGTTCAGAAATTTTGCCAGCAAATCTAATTCAAGCCCAAAGGGATTATTTTGGGGCTCACGGCTATCAGAGAACAGATAAAACCGCACATAGAATATATCATACGCAATGGTATAAAATGGAAGATAAAAAGTAAGTATTTATTCAGTCCCATATACTTCGTATATTTGTTTCTCTATGAACCGTAAGACTGCTTTCTTGATTTTCAGCTAAACCAAAATTCAGGTTGTACGGGCTAGATACACCACTTAATATCGCAGTCACCTGTATCCTTTCACCTAACTCGGGGTTAATGTGAGTCCCCCAGATGATTTCGCTATCCTCGCCCATTTCTTGAGATATTGTATGAACACAAGAGCGAACTTCATCGAGTGATAAAGAAGGCCCTCCAGCAATATTTATCAATGCTGCTTTGCAATCCATGACATGTATGTCTAATAAAGAATTACTCAAACTTTCTCTCAATGCATCCTCAATTCTATTTTCACCTTCTCCTTCACCCATACCAATAACAGAACTTCCCCCCTGTTTAAGTATCTGTCGAATATCCGCAAAATCAACATTTACATAGGCTGGAGTAATAATCAGGTTTACAATACCTTTTACTGCTCTTACTAAAATTTCATCAGAAACCTTAAATGCAAGCCCGATAGGTAAATCAGGAGCAAGTTCCATCAACTTCTCATTTGGTATCACAATGACAGTGTCGCATGAGCTATAAAACTCCTTTAAGCCCTGTATTGCATGTCTAGCTCTTGTATCCCCCTCCATTTCAAACGGGAGCGTACAAATACCCACCACAAGTGAACCTGACTTTCTTGCTATATCAGCAATTATTGGTGCGGCCCCAGTTCCTGTTCCACCACCCATCCCAGTTGTAACAAAAACCATGTCAGAATCCTGCACTATGGTTTCAATAGTTTCAATGCTTTCCTCTGCCGCGGCTTTCCCTATTACCGGATCATTACCAGCACCAAGTCCTTCAGTTAATTCGAGACCTAATAGTAATTTTTCATTACTATTTACTTCTCGTAGATGAATGGCGTCTGTATTTGCTGCCACCGACATCACCTCATCGCACTCACCGTTTTTCGAGAGTCGATTAATTGCATTACATCCACCTCCTCCGACACCAACGACAACTATTCTATTGCGATTTTTCTTTATCAGATTATCAAGGAATTTATTCACTTGAATGGATGAAGTATTTGATATTTGATCCTCATTTAATATAGGGTCATGATTAACTTGATTCCCGTTGCTGATGTAAGGTATAGGAGGACTAATTATTCGAGTTGTTTTAATTTCATCATCTATGATTGATGCATCAATATTCTCGTTGAACTCAAAATTTTTCTCTTCTAGATCTCCAGGGATTGGATTTTTGGGGGTTCTATTTTCAAAAACCGGTTTAATAGGTGATTTTGTTTTAGAATTTACCGAATCCTTATCAAGAGATTCAAGTAAATTACGAATACTCTTTGACATTGTTATAATCTTGAATAAAATGATTATATAACGTCGTAATATTCTGAGAATATCTAGGGAATATTTGCTCCTGAGATTACCATTAATCTTACTGCCAGATGGGGTCATCTTCAGCTGGTAATTGGTCTTGTGCAATTTCTAGGGATTTTATCGTATCAAATTTTGAATCCAAGATTATTTTTGTCTTTAATATTTGATCTATGCGATCAAGAATAGAGTCAGCACCATTTTGATTTATTGTATGCATTCGAATAAGACTCTCTGATGGTGAAATCACGTTTTGTAGGATTAAATAATTCTTGATTTGTGTGAGTTTAATATCATCTAGTAAATCTGCTTTTGAGATAACAATTATAAGTTCTAAGAATGAATAAAACTCCTTAATTTCAATTAAAAGGTTAACTTGCTCCTCAAGAGTGCAGTTTGCATATGGTGATGGGTCAATAAGGAATATCATTATGTCTGATAGGTGTTTTAATGCAGCTATCGCTTGCAATTCGATAGTATTACGTTTGTCAATTGGTCGATCTAAAAGACCAGGTGTATCAATAAATTGGACCGATAGAAATTCAAAATTTCGATGACCAAATATTAGTCTTCTAGTAGTAAATGGATAATGAGCAATTTCTGGATTGCCAGATGTAGTTAATCGAATAAAAGACGATTTTCCAGAATTTGGGATCCCTGCAATTACAACTGATGGTAACTCTGGATTAAATCCAGGAAGTATAATCAATGATTGTCTGGTAGTTTCCAATTGTTTTAAATGATTATCAATTCTTTTAATAATACTAGCATATCTTCCAAATGCGGCTTTTCTAAATTGCTTATTTTCAATTTTTATTTCAGTTTTGCTTAGATTTTCTAAAATTTCACCTTCAATATCCCTAATATATTTAATGATACCAAAGATTCTTCCTAATGATATTTTTGTAGAATCTAAATCAGTTAAAATATCTGCTAGCTCGTAGTAAAAAGGATGGATTAAATTTAGTGATGGAAAATTCTTTACTATTCTCTCTAGTCGATCCACTAACACATTTGCTGCAGTATTTATCCGATTCATTTCATGCGATCTTGATTTTGATAATCCATCCATTCTTCCTCCAGGTGCTTTTATTTTCATGGACTTACTGAAAGCAATATCTAACAATTCTTGTGAATTCTCAACCCTTCTTATATTCTCAAAAGGATTTCCAGAATTTCCCATCTATTATGAAATAACTATTACTCATTAATAGATGTAGAGATATAGAACTTCAAAACAGATATATATTATTAAAAAAATATTCTAACAAAATACCCACCGACCAAGTTAAAGTCGCTCTAAAGATATTATTTGCACGTTTCTTCCATAGTCGGTCCCGATAAAGCATATATCCTTCCCATATCCACCCAATTATTCCAATCAACTGCAAACACTTTGGTATAAGGAAAAAAACGAAATCAATATTATCAAGAAGAAAATAAAGAGTTAGAAATTGTAAAAGTGTATTGAACGGGAAAATCATACATAATAATTTATTATAAAATATTTAAGTAACTGTTATAGTTTCTATTATTATTCTAATAGTTTATTCCTCTAATAATCAATAATTAAATATAAATCCTAAGAAGCGATGATTAATATAACTTCTAGATTTAATTATCTCCCAGAAATATTTTATAAATCATCCATGGGAATAAGTTATAAGCTCTTCATTTAGTTATGCTTGGGGTAGTTGTAATGACAAATTTTATCTCTCATCCATTAATAAAACCAAATCGGATACAATCAAGAATATATCAACAAATTTTATTTGTTGAAGCCACTAAATCCAACACCCTCATTATCTTACCTACAGGATTAGGAAAAACAGTCATTATGGTTATGGTCTGTGCTAATTTTCTATATAAAAATACTGACCAGCAAATAATTGTCACCGCACCCACAAGACCGTTAGTTCAACAACATGCGTCAACCTTAAAAGATATGTTAAATTTAAAAATCGATGAAATCATAATTATATCAGGCAGTACTCCTCCTGATAAAAGAAGTGAATTATGGGAACATGCTAGAGTTGCAATTGTTACACCTCAGACATTAAGAAATGATGTAGTATCAGGAATTGTTGATCTTACCAAGGTTTGTTTATTTTGCATTGATGAAATCCATAGGGCCGTTGGGGATGATCCATATGTGTTACCTGTTGAACAATATAAGAAATTGCATCCAGAGGGACGAGTAATTGGATTTACTGCATCTCCAGGCAAAAAAGAAAAATTGAGGGAAATCGTTTCCAATGCTGGAATTTCAAATATCCAATATATGGATGCAGATAATCCTCAAGTAAAACCCTATGTCCATAACATAATTGAAGAATGGATTCACATAGACCTCCCCAATGAAATTCAAAATGTTTCTGTACAACTCAATACATACACGAAAGTAAATCTAAAAATTCTCAAAAATTTAAAAATCATAAAATCAAGCCGAATAATTAAGAATCCAAAGCGAGAACTTATTCAAATACCAAAAATTTTGAATCAAAATCGAGATAAAATCGATGACAACGATTTTTTTAAAGGAATGAAAGCTTATGGTCAATTAATGCTTGTTACACAAGCTAGTGAAATGCTTGAAACTCAAGGATTAACCATTTTAAATGCATATTTCGAATCGAAATCTGATGAGTTAAGGAGAACAAATAGGGGTGCGTTAAAGAGATTTCTCACAAATGATCAAATTAAGGTCATAATAAATGACACAAAGGAACTCCTCAATAAAGGATTTATACACCCAAAATTAAAAAAATTAATTCAAATTATCGAAGAAGAAATTTCACAACAGAATGATGGCAAAATACTTGTTTTTTCCAATTATAAGGCTACTATTAACTTTCTGGTTAAAGAATTAAACAAAATTAAAAATGTGACTGCCCATCGATTTGTTGGTCAATCCAGTGCACGGTATGGCAGAGGTTTGAAACAAAGCGAACAAAAACACGTATTGGATCAATTTCGCTCAGGAAAAATAAATTTGTTAGTTAGTACAAGTGTTGGGGAAGAAGGGTTGGATATAGCTCAATGTGATTTAGTTATTTTCTATGATGTTACTCCTTCCGCAACTAGATTAATCCAAAGGAGTGGAAGGACTGGTCGAGCGAGGAAAGGTAAAGTAATTATTTTTATAACAAAAGGAACTAGAGATGAAGGTTACTTTTATAGTTCTCAAAAACAAAAGCAAAAAGTAAAAGTTATTGTTGAAGAGTTAAAAAATGAATTAGAGGAAAAAAACAGATTAAAGAAAGAGAGTTTAAGCAGGAATGCTAGTGACGTTAGTAAAAAAATCAAAAAGGGTCTTGATCTATTTTTAGATGAAGAAGATAAAATCTTTGAAGAATCAAAGAAGGAAGAATCTATTACTGTAGTTGAAAATGATATAACAAATAATAATGAAAATATTCTTTTTCATGATTCACCGACCAAACCCATAATCTATATCGATCATAGGGAAAAAGGTTCTGGATTACTCAGAGAGTTGCTTAATCTAGAAATTGACTTAAGAATCGAAAACTTACCCATTGGAGATTTTATCCTATCTAATAGAGTATGCGTTGAAAGGAAGACAATTTCAGATTTTTGTAATACGTTAATTAGAAATGAATTATTCGAACAACTATCACAACTTAAAACCGAGTATTCAAAACCACTACTACTACTCGAAGGAGAAGATACATATAATTGCAGGTTAAGTCCAGCTTCAATTCGAGGAGCTATTGCAGCCATATCAATAGATTTTGATCTGCCTATCATTCGGACTGATAATTACGCAGAAACTGCTTTGATGATACAGACAATTGCTCGAAGAGAACAAAAGAATAAATCTAATAAACCAAGAATACACAAATCATCGACTGGAAGTCTTGCTGAAGAACAATTATTTTTAATTTCTTCATTACCCAATATTGATAGAATATTGGCCGAAAGATTGCTTATGGAATTAAAATCTCCAAGGGAAATATTAAATTCACATTCTGATGTATTAAGAAAGGTTCATGGGATCGGACTCACAAAAGCAAACAGAATTGATGTATTATTATCGACTCCTTTTGATGAGGCAGCAGGAGAATAGGCTGGTCTTTCTCAATTACTTTAGTTGTTGGAGTTTACGAATTGTCTGGGCTAATTGAATTATTTTTGAATGATCTGTTTCATTTTCTAATTGAATTGAGAGTTGCTCTATTTTTTTTTGTATTGGATTAATTCCACTCACACTAATTCTCTTATCTTGAACCCTATTTTTATTTGAATCAATATGGTTTTCATAAATAACCACTCGGTCACAGGTTACACAAAACATGGATCCTTCTTTTAACTTATAGACCGGATCTTTACAAACTGGACATGCTATCTGAAGCATTGTTCCACCTTTTAATAATATTTCTGCACCTTTTTCCAAAGAATTATTCATCGGACACACAAGAAAAAATTATTAAATTTATTCATGAGTTTATTGAAATGGTCATAAATAATATCCATATATTCAGATACAATATATCAAAGGGTTTGTGACAGTTAAACCAATATTATGATTATTTAGATAAAGTTATACAAATTCAAAATAAAATATCAAATATAAATTCAGTCGTTGATTGTGTTAAATTACAAATTAGTACATGATTATAAAGCTTTGAATGAACGGTCTTTTGTAAAATTTTAACACTCACCCCTAAATAATAATATTTTATATTCCTTCAATAGGTTTTATTACAAACATAGAATGTCTTGATAGATAATATTTTTTGCAAAATTAGCTCTTTCTTATTACAAATTGAAATTTTTACAATTTTCATTGAAACTTAAAGTTTTATCACTTATACTACTTATGGTCGAAAATAATGTACTATTGATATTTCACTTTTTTCGATCATAAGAGCTAATTAATCCATCTCGACATGATTTCAATGACTCTTTTGGGTAATAATATACTCATCGTTAAAATTAAACGAAATGGTAATTCAAATAAAAATAATATTGCGGATAAATAGAATTGTTCCTTACTCATGGCTATAACCGCAAATACTTCAAATATTGAAAAACCGATGAAACCAATCATCATCCCAAACACTCTTTGCCTAGCTTTGATGTATGGAGACTTCTGAAATGCAAAGAAAAACATACGTAGGATTACTCCGATGATAATAGTCATAGAAAATATAAGTCCTAAAAATTCTAAAATAAAATTATTTAGCCACCTCCCAGTAAGAAAAATGAACAATCCTATTACAAATGAAGTAACTAGAAACTGTTGATATTCTCTTTTTATGCCTACAATCGATGTAGCCCAGGCGATAATGAACATGCCACCAAAAACAGCGGATAAAGTCGGTCCAAACAATCGGATGCCATTATGTGAAAAAAAAATGCCTATTGATCTTGTTAGATAAGCTGAAGTTAACGAAATTAAAAAGCCGATAAGCAGTAAAGTTTTTCTATTAAATATCACAGCTGACATGGACTTCAATTCAATTATCAGAAAAATAAGAGAAAGCAAGCACAAAATTGACTCGACTGCAAAAATCGGTAATAAAACGCTATTAATCATATAAGTTATTCTTGATTAGCAATATAAACATATTAAGTAAAATTGTTGAATAATTAATTTATGTCCAAGCATTAAATAGTACATCCACCTATTGTTCTCTGCAGATAAATGCACGTATACTTCTACGCAATCCTCAATATTTCCGGTTTAACATCATTGATTAAACAAACTGGCTCTGAACTCAAGATATTCATCATGACGTCAGTTTGGCTAGATTCATCATCGCCAGTTAAATAATCAGAAATATTCTCCCATTTTAACTTAATGACCGGAATCATTCTATATCGAAAATTCAGAGTGGAATACATTAGATGATATTTTTTTATAGTATCGCTTCTAGCCCCCTACACTCCCATTTCAAGCTTATATTCACTTAATTAGTATCACTTTTAGTTTGGTCTGTGTCGGTGTACATATACTGAAAATGGCTTTATATATATGAACATGAATGATTTAGATTTTTTAGACAAAGAATTTGCCAAACCATCGGTTTTTACTGATGAAAGCAAATTGTCGGCAGAATACGTACCAGACGCTCTACTTTTTCGTGAAGAACAACTTAAAGCAATTGTTCGGCATTTTCGAGGGCTTTTTTCAGCAATACGCTCAACAAGAAGAATGATTATTACCGGATCTGTTGGAACAGGCAAAACCTCAATTAGTAAAAAATTCGGATATTGGGCACAAGAAAAAGGAAATAAAGAAAAAATCAATATTAAATATATTCACATCAATTGTCGGCGAAATCGCACTCCATTCATGATACTTCTATCAATAACCCGGGAATTAAACTCCCATGTGCCAACTCGTGGATATTCTGCAGATGAACTAATGGAAATGATTGTTGAGCTATTAGAAGCCAGGGGTTCTACTATGATTTTAGTGCTTGATGAAATTGATTTTGCCATAGACCGAGGGGGTAACGATTTACTTTATGCTTTAACTAGAACTGCAGATGATCGACAAAATCCCGGTCACCGTGTGGCATTAATTTTAATTTCACGAAATATGAATTTTCTCTCAAATTTGGATTCAAGCACTCGAAGTAGCTTATCTGCTGCAACTATGAAACTTGAGCCGTATACTAAATCCCAATTAGAAAAAATTCTTGAAAATCGGATAAAACAGAGCTTTATTATGGGTTCCGTAACGTGGGAATGTACACAACTAGCAGCAGAAATAGCAGCAATTAGAGGTGATGCCCGACATGCTTTGGAATTGATGTGGTATGCTGGTAAATTTGCAGACAAAGAAGGAAGTTCAATTATATATCCAGAGCATGTTCGTCAGGCTAAAGCCAATGTTGAGCCTACATTGCTCAAACAATCAATAGATGAACTGAATAAGCACAAACTAATGTTATTGCTAGCAATTGCTCGCCAACTCCGATACAACCATGCAGCTCATGTTACCACTGGTAATGCAGAAGAAGCCTATCTGATGGTATGCGAAGAGTACCGCACAAGTCCAAGAAAACATACACAAATTTGGGAATATCTCAAAGAATTCGAGAAAACAGGGATACTAGTAACTGAAAAATCAGGTATCGGGCAAAGAGGAAACACTCAACTCATCTCCATTCAGGATGCAAGCGCTTTAGAACTCGAAAAGGAGGTTATAAAACGACTTCAGAAATTATTGAAAGAATCAGTGACAATCCATTGATAAATGACCAGGAACTTCCACCAATAGAAAGGATTTTTGGAAGTCGAGGTAAATTGAAAATACTAATTCTGCTATCTCATGTGAAGGAACAAAATATAACTGCAATTTCACGTAAAACAGGTTTAAATCATACAAGAGTAAAATTACATCTTGAAGAATTGCGGAATTATGAAATTATTGATGAAAAGATATTCGGGAGAATAAGAATATACCAAATAAATACAAGTGAAATAGCTGGATATAAAATCAAACAATTTCTCAACTCATGGATAAATTCGAATGGAGATAGGGATTCATTACGTTTTAATAATCTATACCAATAATAGAATTTTTCGCGACATTACATCGATTTTTTGAAATTAAAAAGATCTTACATAGTTTTTCTAGCTCATTAAAGCTTTGATTAATGTGTTAATTAGATTCCTTTCATCTTGAGTAATTACATGATCAGCTTTTGAAATATTATAAATATTTTGAAGTAAGTTTTTTCTAAACCAAACTAACTGTTCTTGTTCTTCTGAGGTGGTTTCTTCATCTTTTTCTGCATCCTTTAGTGTTTTACGAAGCATGTTAATATCCAATTTTACTTGCTTTAATATCGCAAGCTCATCGGGAGTAATAATCCCATCATCCATAGCAACATAAAGAATTGTATTCATTAAATTTTGTAAAATCACATCTTTATCGGAAATTGACACAATAAATCACATTTATTTTGAGTTCAAAATCGATCCGAGAAAAATAATATGAAAATGTTGCGTAGCTGAATAAACTTTGAAATTTCATTTATTTGTGATAATAGGATTATTTCAATTTTTGATAATATTATGATCCAAAAAATAGTAAGTTACATATTGGACAAATGGTTACAATCGATTGATCTTTAAGTAATAGAATTATTTTTGGAATGAAGCGATTCCTGATCAAACTATAAGGGCTGGTAGCTCAGACTGGTAGAGCGCTTCGCTTGCATTTTTTTACAAGAACCGAAGCGGCCGCGGGTTCAAATCCCGTCCAGTCCATTTTTTTCCAAATGTAATTAGCAAAATTACTTTTTAATAATATTCAAATGATTTTTAACATGAATTGGTGAAAAACAGGTTTTCACAGGAGTGATATGATTTCCAATATAAAATGCAAAATCTCTGCAAATTTCATTCAGTAATTGATCTCTATGAACCCATGATAGTATTACTTCATTTTTCCAACAGAAATTTACCAAACTTGAATTTAAAGTAGAAGTAATAATCATAGAAGTGGTGTTTTCTAGTAAATATTTTAATTTTATATTATCATTAAAAATTAGGATGCTCTCTACTTTTGCTTCTTTTGGATTTTGAGCTACTTTAGGTGGTAACCATACTATATGTCCTTCCAATCTTGTTACTACGGAAGATAAATTCATAAATTGAGGTAGTCCAATAAAGGAGTGCGGGATCGGGATGTTTGAGAGCCAGATTTGTGATTTAGAGGCTCCAAGTACTTTAGAGAGTATTTTTCTACCTAATATTGAATCAAATATCCAATTAAACCCTAGTGAAAATACGAATATTTCATTTTTATATAAAATTTCTATCATTTCGTTATTTGCATACTCAATTTTTTTGAATGCAATCGGGTCAACGGTCAAAATCAAATTTAAATTTTTACTAATTGCGATACCGATTGATGAGTTAGTTAACTTCCCTGTAATTGCAATTCCACGTATTGGAAAGTTTTGATTCCGTTTATGGGATCGATTTAATTGCCAACCAAATCCATTTTTATCTTTACCTGATAAGTAGTATATAAATTTCGAAAAATCACATCCATGTTTAATTTCTGGTTTTAACACAATATTAGACATTAAATTAAATTTTATAATAATTTTAGTAGTACAGTTAAGACCGAATGTATTTCGGGATATTGGATGTATTCGTAAGATTTCTAGTATTTTCTGTCGGAATTAATCTGGAGAGTATAAAAATTTTTAATTTTTTAAAAATGAATAATAATTAAGTTAAATGAATGATATAAAATTTTTCAAAGTATCAAGTTCAGGTAAACTTGATCCTATGGAAGCAAGCACAAAAAGTTTGCATCACAGAAGATCCATATTAATCGAAGATTCAACCAATAAAACGATATGGCTTATTTATGGTTCTGGGGTATCAGCAAAAACCAAACAAAGCTCAGAAAAAATTGCAAAAAAAATAAAATCAAAATTAGGTTCTAAATATTTAATAAAATCTTCCGCCTCTTCAGAGAACAAAAAAATTGTTCAGGACATCCTGAGTAAGCCACCGATAAAAAAAGAGAAAAAAGAAAAAATTGCAAAAAAGAAGAGATCAGTTAAAAAACGTGAACCCGTTTCAAAAGATAAAATACCGGTTGTTCCTATTATTTCTTCGTCGAATATTGTTACACCGACTCTGAAGGGGGATACTGATCTAACGGGTCCAGAAATCGAAGAATTTCAAATTGCTTATTTTGAAGATGACGGAAGAAAGACTGCTGATAGCACTGTATTTAGCTTATCATTAAAATTTTTAAATGAAATTCAATTCATTATAGATGAAAACTACTCTAAATCTAAAGCAAAGCAAAAATTAAATTCTATTATGGATGATTTATTGAAGGTAATTTTTCTGGAATAATGATTTTAACCTGTTTTGGTCTTATACATGCTTTGTAAGATTATGAAAGCAAGAGCAATCATCACTGCACCAATTGTTTGATATGTTGTTGCTCTATTGGGATTATGTGGATCTGTAGTTGCTTGACTTAACATATACAATCCAGCTGCGCCGAGAAACATTACTAATCCTGCAACAATCCCCTCAATCATAAATTGTCTGTCTTGGTCCGGCCATATTAATACTGGATTACCTTGTGCGTCAGAACCTCGGGCGTATGGTTCCTCAACTAAATCGTAAACCCCACCAACGTATACGTACAAAATACTCAGATAAATTAAACCATAAATCAATGCTGGAGGAATCTTAGTTGGTATACTAACTCGGATTCTATAGAATATAAAATTGGGTCTTTGAAAGCCAGGAATCCATGGTAGTCTAATACTTCTACTCGTCACTCTGACCCATCTTTTAAAATTGATAAATTAAATGTTCAGCTTGTAACGGTTCTTTAAAAACAATAAATTATTATTGATAATGAAACTCTAAACTCAAAAGTAAAAGAAAATAATCTTAACGTCTTTATTATTTTAAATTGATAGGATTGTGCCCACACGATTTGCAATTCTTATCGCGGCTTCCTCATGGAGAGATTTGTTTTTATTTAACCGAATGGAAGTATTTCGCTCATCAACGATTTCAATTATTGCTCTTTCTTGAAAATGTTTTACAATAAAATCAAGGATTTTATTTCTCACCTCACCGCCACCATTTCCGATTTTAATTTTTAATGAATTAAATTTAATCTCTTTTAATTTTGAATTTAACCAACTTACCATGCTTTTCATATCATATACAACATTTGTATTCAATACACGTCCAATAAAAATAATTGAGATACCAATTGCTTTTCCCGGATCAATTCCTATTTTGCAAAGCGAATCCAAATTATTTTCCACTAATCCTTTAATAATTTCACTTTTAATTTTACTTTCAGAGTCTTTCCAGCTTAGAATTATTTTTTTTTCATGTTCAAAATTAAAATATTCCTTCCAAGTTGTCACAATTATGTCTGAATTCAAATCTTGATCCGAAGGGGATTTATGTATAAAATCAAAATCATTAGAAATTGCTAATTTTACTTTATATGCTAATCTGAAATCTGTTGATGCTACAATAACTCGTTTATTCAATATTTTTTCCAAAAATAGATATGTACTTCACTTTTTTCTATTAATTAGAAGAAAATTGTTAACTTAATTTTTGAGGTTTAGAAATTTGGAGCTTTATCACTGGACTTTTCAAGATGCATCTGGATTGTGTTTGTTATTCGGGAAACGGAACTCAGGTTTGGGTAGTGTGGTGAGAAAAATCTTTCAAGAAGTTTCGATGAATAAACAATCAATCATTTTCGATATTAATCGTTATTGGCAATCTGAAATTATCCCCGATCGGACAAGATTATTTTTTTTAGATAACAAGAAAAATTTAATTGAATCAATTTCTAAATTGCACTCTTACATTTCACCTAGATTAAATCTTGTATTAGTTGATGGATTGCCTTTGTTTTTTAGAGATTATCAAGGGAAAAGCGTAATCCAGAATGCAATCAATAAAAGATCTTTTACTGCATGTCTGGCAATGTTAAAAAATATCACGCATCAAAATGTCAACATACTTGTTACAAGCTATACTCAAGGAATACACCAGGATCTACCTGTTTTTAATGATTCGTCCAGTTATTATTGTTCAAAAATTATTAAAATTGAAAAAGACAATGATGGGAATGTCAAATTATTTTCAAATAGCAATAACTCAAATGTATATAACTTCAAACCTTAGATTGATAAGACCAGAAAAGTCAAAATTATACGCTGTTTAAAAGCTTAAGTGTATATTTAATTCATATGCCAGGAATTTCCGATGATGAGAACGTCATACCTAAGGAAAGATTATTGACTGTAATCTGTTTGATAATGGTATTAGAACATAATGAACTTGGATTAGATGAAGTAATACGAGCAACTGGTATGAACTTTGAAGAAGCAAGAAATGCAATGCAAAATATCGTAAATATAAGACTAATTGAAGTGATACCAACAAATAAAGGAATTCCAAGCTTTAAACTTATTGATGAGGAGGGAGCTCAAGACTTCTTAAAGTTAACCGGAGCTTATTCGAGCTCAACCATCGAGCATTAAATTTTATGAAAATAAAATTTTTCACAAAATTCTTCATTCATCCCAAATTTACCGAACCTAATGGGTTATTACATGAGAAAATGATCGTAAAACTATTGTTTAAATGAGCGATTTTTTATAAGGGAAACTCGAAATGAACAGAAAGATATACGCATGAGCATAAATCGGTGATATAATGAGCGAAACAAATAATGTTCTGGTTGATGGAAAAACGTTAGATGAAGCAATAGCTGAGCTTCAAAGTCGATATCATGTTGTTGGAAGAGAAGTCGAATTAAGACTCTGCCTAGCTGCAAAATTAGCCAAAAAACATCTTCTTTTAGAAGGTGATGTTGGTGTAGGTAAAACTACAATGGCTCATGCATTATCCCTATATTTTTCCTTAAATATCGAACGTGTTGATGGTGATGATCGTTACAGTGCAGCACGTCTAGTTGGACACTTTGATCCTCCAATGGTGATTCAGAAGGGGTATACTTGGGAATCTTTTGTTAGAGGTCCATTAGTAAGTGCGATGCAGAATGGATCAATATTATTTTTAAATGAATTGAACCGAATGCCAGAAGGTACTCAAAATGTTTTGTTAGCCGCAATGGATGAAGGTGTGATTATGATTCCAAAATTAGGAATGGTAGAGGCTAAAGAGGGATTTTTCATTATCAGTGCAATGAATCCCCAAGAATTTGTAGCCACAACTCCGCTTTCAGAAGCTCTTAAGGACAGATTCGCTTGGGTTCGATTGGAGTATCAAGTTGAGGAGGAAGAACAACAGATAACCAAAATTAGAACGGGGGTTGATGATGAACAAATAATTAATATCGCTGTAAAAATTACACGAAGATCTCGTAATTGGGCAGATCTCAGAAGAGGAAGTTCTATTCGTGGAGCAATTGATTATGCAAGTATACTTCAATTCTTGGACAAAACAAAGCCTGAATCTTGGATTGAAGCAGGTATTATGGCACTTGCTACAAAGGTTGAAATGGAAGATGGAATTGATAAAAGAATTGAAGAGGTAATAACAGAAATAATTAACGAAATATTGGCAGAACAAGATTTTTTCTAGAGCGGGAGATCTCTGGAGGAAAAATCCCGGAAGATCTCCTGAATCAGTTATCCTCAATGAGGGGAAAATTAGACCAAGACAAGATTCTTGAAGCAGAAATTGTTACAGGTCGGAGGTTACCAAGTCAATATCATAAATTATCTCGAGGAATGGATTTTATGCAAATCAAAAAACATGCGGATAAAGCTGTTGAAGTGCAAAATATGCCTGCGATAGAAGGTCTTGCCATGTCAAATCAATTGGCAATTGCTGAAGCATTATCGACTACAGAAGGATTTCAAATGCTTGGTAGAAGGGCATCAAGTGGAGATAATACTGCACCAAATTTATTTTTCATGTTAAGAGGGTCATTGTCCGATAGAACCAGACCAATATTTCAAAGATTAGCTAGAAAAAGTATCATGAAGGTATCTAGGGGTGTTACTGGTAAGGGTTTAAGAGGGGACATTTATGTGAGGACAGAGTACACTCCGGGTGCCGAAGATTTCGATGATGAATTGACTTTGGAAAATTATATGGAAAAAGGAGTACTAACGTATGAAGATATAATTGCAATTGAACGTCGCGAAAAAAATAAATCTGGCGTACTAATTTTTGATACCTCTGGTTCTTTATATGGGGGTAGATTTACTACTGCCGCTTTGGCAGTTGCCGTGATGGCATATCATCTTGCCCATGATACATTTTCGATAGTTCTCTTCAACACAAAAGCATATATCATTAAAAGAGCTGGAGAAAAGGTAAAAATTGATGCTTTAGTCAATCGAATATTAGATTCAGAAAGTGCTGGATATACTAATATTAGTGAGGGATTGGAGTTAGGAGGGATTGAGTTGAAAAAAATGCGAGGAGGCCAAAATAAATTTGCTATCTTGGTGACTGATGGTGTGTTTAACAAAGGTGGAGATCCTCGACGACATCTTCATCATTTTCCAAAATTGCATATATTGGGTTTACCCTCAAAACATGATTGGGGGAGACGATTATCCCAAGATATGGCTAGAAAGTCTGGTGGTCATTTTTCAATGGTTAGTTCCTACGAAGATGTACCAAAGGCATTGGTCAATCTATTAAGACACACTTAACCACAGTAATTGGGATTTCTTTATATCAAAAATACTTTTTCACTGGCAACGATCTCCCATAGTTTTGTTTTTATAGCTAAAAAATGAAAAAATATTTGGATGGTCTAATATACTATTGACTAAATTGATTGAATTGTTTGAATTAAAATGTGTTAAATTGGATTCTAAAAAATTCAATATTATCTCATTGCTTGATATTTGTTCTAGCACTCAATAAAATTAGAAATAATTTTTTATGACCAAATAAGGAGTAATGCAAAATTGAGTAAGACTCTTTCAAAAGATGAAGTAATTGATATAATTGTCAAAGATTCAAAATATACTCGAGAGCAAATCGAGGAACAAATTACTCAAACTGTTGAAATGATGGATAATATGGTTAATGAAGAAGGAGCTGCATATGTTGTTGCAAACAATCTGGGTGTAATAATAAATTTAGATCAGTCTACAGAACCTTATAAAATAAATCAGTTGGTTGCCGGTCAATCTAATGTGACTGTGGTAGCTAAAGTAAATCGTATTTATGACATCCGTGAATTCACCCGAAAAGATAATTCAAATGGATATGTTAGAAATATTGAGATTATCGATAGTAGTGGCTCTGCCAGAATTGCTCTGTGGGATAAAAAAGTCAATATTATTGAGGAAAAGCAGATTGAATTGGGGAGTATTATCCGGATAAGTGGGGCAAATACTAAAATTGGATTCCATGACAACATTGAGTTATCGATTGGATCTCATGGATTGATTGATAAAGATATCTCTGGAATAAATAACGAAGACTTTCCTGAGATTAAAACTGCAGATGTCATCAAATTAAATGAATTGATCACAACAGAAGGTGAAGTAAGTGTTGAGGGAAAAATTATTGATCGTCAGGGTATTAAAGAATTTAATCGTTCAGGTAAAACTGGCCGGGTGACAAGTCTAATGCTCAAAGATCTTACTGGTAAAGCAAAAGTCACGTTTTGGAATGATTCCTGTGATAAATCAATTGTCTGGGATGTTGGTGATATTGTCCAAATTACAGATGTTAGAGTTGGAGTAAATAAATTTGGTGACAAAGAATTAACTTTCAATCCACATTCAAAAATTATTAAATTGGAAGATCCCGGAGACATTTCTGGGATTGAAATTCCTTCTCAAAAAATACTAAAGACTCTAGATGAAATTGAAGATGGCTTATCCAGTGTCATTGTTATTGGAAAAATTACTGATATTGGTGAAATTAGAACGTTCGAAAGAGAAGGTCGATCAAACCAAGTAGCAAATATTGTGATTCAAGATAAAACGCGATCACTCCGAGTAAATCTTTGGGGTAAGCAAGCAGATATTGTATCAAAAATCGAAATTGGAACAATAATCCGAATAAAAGATGCCCAGACAAAACTAAGCAATTTTAGCGGTGAAATCGAAATTTCTTGTGGTGATCGTTCAAAAGTGGAAATTTCTCCCTCAAATGTTGATCACACACATTTTGACTTCAAAGGACTCCCAATCTTAATTTCCGATATTAATGAGAATAGAAGTGGAGTATCGTTAAAAATACAAATTATAAGTCGATTCGAGCAAAGAGATATTGAAAAAAAAGACGGTACAAGTACCTCGGTATTAAATATGATAATATCCGATTTTGAAGGTAATCAAGGTCGACTTGCAGCCTGGGAGAATAATATATCAAAAATAAATGATTTTGAGGAAGGTGATGGGTTAGAAATAATTTCAGCAAGAGTGAAACCCGGTTCCGAGGAGTATGCACCAGAAGTCATAATTCAAAAAACAACAATTGTGAACAAAATTGACCAAAATGAAATAACCCCATTAATTCAATCTGCTGACAAGATTCATCAAGGATTACATTACCAAAAAGTCAATTTAAATCAGTTGTCAGAAGGCTCTAAAGTTCATGTGAGGGGTACTATTGTTAAAGCGTATAAACCTGTAATCTATAATGGGTGCTCACAATGTGCCAGAAAAGTGATTATTGAAGAAGGTTTTGAGGAGAAAGGTAATTGTAAAGTCCATGGTGAAGTTAATTCACAACCTAGGTTAATTCTTACAATTGTATTAGAAGATACACATGATTCATGTACAATAAAATTGTTCGGTAAAATAGCAGAATCACTCCTCAATATGACTGTGCAAGAAGTTAAGGATTTAATCGATAGATTATCAGATGAAAATGCACCCATAAATAAAAGTAAGATAGAATTAAAAGAAATCTGGGTTGAGGGAAAAGTTGTCAAAGATGACATAAAGGAATTACTTCAGATTAACGCTGATACTGTTGGATCGTTAGATATTGTAAAGGAAGCAGATGCAATTTTAGACAAACATGATAAAAGCTAGCTATTTAATAGATCCAATCTGCTCCACTGAAAAGATTGTAAATTTATGATAGATACTTGACCCGGTGTTGGAATTATGTTTAGCGATTTTTGAAACGACGTTTGTTCTTGCATAGTTCCGCTGTTCACTATTTGAATTCCTCTATACGCCCCTTCACCATTGATATGCATGTGCCCTCCATGAAATATGTCGGGCAATGAATCAATTACTAAATAATCAATCGATTCAGCAGCAATCGGTGTTTTAGCTCCCCACATAGGGGCCATATGTCGCGTTTTTAGGATGTGTTTCATGGCATCAACGGGCTTGTTAAACGCAAGTCCAGGAACATTGTTTATGATATCCAAAATACTCGTACAGTGATACATCATCGTTCTCACACCACTCAACGAGATAAGGCTGGGATTGGATAACATGTGAACATTAGGTAACGACGCAAGATTCCCAGCATATTTATTGTCAATTCGTGGTTGTGGTTCCGCAGAACGGACCATATCATGATTCCCAGGGATAATTACAATTTGCACGTCTTCCGGAATCTTTTCAATATACGTATTGAATGCATTATACTGATCATTAATATTATGCAAATTCAATTCTGATATTTGATTTGGATATATTCCAATACCATCAACAACATCTCCGCAAAAAAGTACATACTTTGTTTGTTCCCCTAAAGCTCTCATCTTTCTATTTCCCAAATTCCCATTAAGATAATCTACGAAGTTAGCAAATGGTTCAGAAAGAAAATTGGTGGACCCGATATGAAGGTCTGATAAAAAAGCAACATGGACTGGATTATTTGCTCTTCGTCTCTTTTTTAAATTGGGCACATCTGGAAGAAGTATCTCGTTGGAGATTAAACTACCTTTATTTAAATACCCAACAACGCATATCACACTATCTTTGAGAATTTGAGCTGCTTCATCCATTAGAATGTAATTTTTTTTTGGAATTATAACTTGTAAAGCTCTTTCAGATGATGGATCTTCAATCGTCATTATTCCAGCTTTACCAGTATTGAACGCTTTTTCAGTCAACATCCCGATGACACTAATTTGGCCATCTGTTCGTTTTAAATCCTTTATACGTGTAATCGCTGATAGATCCACACGTTTTCTGAAAATTGAAGCTAGACGATTAAATCTATCTTGAAATAATCCTACTAAGTCATCAATTGATCCAATAGGATTGTTTGAGGCAACATATGTATTTATTATTTCCAAATCAGATTCAAAACCATCTAATCCTTGTAAGTCATCAAGGGACGTTTGAATTACGGTTTTCTTTGATGTATAAGTTAAATTTTCCTCAAGATTATTATTATTGATGAGTTGATTATTAATAAAAATATCATTTTGCAGGTAGGTTCTCCGTTGAACCTTTCCTTTAATTTCAAGTTTTATTTTGTTTGAAATTACCTCCCCTGTTTCTTGTTTATTGGTCTTTGAAACTAAGATACCTATGTCACTTTTATTAAGAAATTCACCACGTACTATTTGCATTGTTGGATTTTTTTTAATGAAGTCGATCACAAGTGCTTCTGGATAATCCGACCTTTCTAATGTTTCAAGAGCATCTGGTAATACAACCATACCTGCATCAATTAGTTTCTTGACTGCACTCTTGACTCTATTCACAATTTATAACACAATTAAAAGCTAAAAAACAAAGAGATAATAACTTTTGTAATTAATTGAATATTTTCTGATAGCTTTTATTTTTGATATATGTATTACAGAATTGACAATCACTCCTGTTTCGAATTAATGATAGGGTCAATAATCTCATCGAAATATCAAATTTTATAATAATATTTTAAAATGAAAACCTTGCAATAGATTCAAATAATTTTATAATATCGGGCATATTTTTTTTATTAAAATACTTAGATATTAAACGAAGGTAGGTTATACAATGAAATTTTAATAAATTTCAGCGAGCCTTTCGTAATCTAACTTAAAGGTTATAACCAACCGGAACCTTGGTGTTTATGCGGTTATAATGACCGTATTTGTAGCAAGGATCATAGTTATGTGAGCTACAGACTGAGTCGATCTGTCCACGGACAATCATAAACTCGGTAAGCGTAATGCTTCACATATCCACTATTATTATTTATATGTGAATTGTATCACAATAATAATTGATATTCTTCTTCCCTGTCAACTGTGTTCCAAATATTGTGGGTAATATTACCTCAAAAGAACCCAGTAGTACGATTCTGCCAAACAGCACATAATGGATACCTTGGCTGAGAAACCGATGAAGGGCGTGGCAAGCTGCGATAAGCTTAGGGTAGGCGCAGGCAGCCTTCGATCCTAAGATGCCCGAATAAGATTCTTCTATATGTCCAAGAAGCATATAGATCCTCATTAGAGGAAGGGAACCCACCGAACGAAAGCATTCAAGTAGGTGGAGGAAAAGAAAGCAATCGCGATTTCCTTAGTAACGGCGAGTAAACAGGAAACAGGTCAAACCGAATATTATTTTGAAAAAAATTATAGATGTGGTGTTGTGGGTCAAAACCAACGCTTACCAGACATAAACCGAACTCCTTTGGAAAAGGGGGCCATAGAGGGTGATAGCCCCGTAGGTGTGAGTCTGCTGCTATGAGTTTTGTAACCCAGACTAGGGCGCATTGGGAATTGCGTCCAAACTTCGAGAACTAATTCGAAAACCTAAATATTAATCTCAGACCGATAGAGAACTAGTAACGTGAGTAAAAGGTGAAAAGTAGCGGTAAAACGCAGTGAAAAGAGCTTGAAATTATGTGCTTAAAGTGTGTAATGGCGTGAAAGGAAAGAGACTGAATGAACCTAAGATTGGTGACGATCGAACGGGAATTCAGTTTACCGGCGTCATTACGTCAGTCTTGAAACACTGGCCAGGGAGTTTATCTGAGTGGTGAGACCAAGGTGATATCTAAGTCTTAGGGAAACCAATCAGTCCGCAACATGCTTGCATGTGAGGGACGACGTCTGAAAGGGCGTGAAATCACTCGGATAAGATGCGAAAGGAGACGATCTAAGCGTGGCCAGGTTGAAGCCGCGGGAAACCGCGGTGGAGGACCGAAGGGGTTCTGATATGCAACTCGATCCTCTGAGCTGCGTTTAGGAGTCAAAGGCTAATCGAGTCTCCTGATAGCACATTAAAGTCAAAGTGGAGCCGCAGTCCAGCGTTGGGCGAATAGGATCTGAAGGTAGAGTACAGACAATGTCGGAATGGGGAGTGAAATCCTCACCACATCATCTAACTCCGAATGTCAGATCTATGTAGACCCCTGCAGTCGGGCGGGTCGCCGTAAGGGTGATCGCCGCGAAGCGAATAAGCTAGATTTGGGTTAAGGGCCCTAAATGTCAGTTAAGTGTAAAAATGAAGGGCGTCGTATCGCTAAGACAATGGCATGGTAAGCTTAGAAACAGCTATCCATTAAAAAGTACGTACTAGTTTAACCATCGAGCGTTACGGCCCTGAAAATGGACGGGACTAAAACTGACTCCCGATACCCAAAGGCATACCGCAAGGTATGATCCGGTAGACTTTCGATCAGTTAGGGGTGAAGCAGGTTGGTGATAACCTGTGGACCTTGCTGATGTGCAGATCCTGGTAGTAGTAGGCAGAAGTATACGTGAGAACCGTATAGATCGAAAAGGCAAGGGTTCCTGGGCAACGTCAATCGGCCCAGGGTAAGTCGGTCCTAAGTCTAGTCTTAATATGATTATGACGAAAGGGAAACGGGTTCATATTCCCGTACCGCGCATGAAAGTTGGCAACAATAGGAAGGAATCAGACGCTTGCGGATAGGCTTTTCTGGATCGTCGTCCAGACTAAGTACATAAATCCGGGGAGTAGCGTTGCGCTGAGAACCGGATAAAACTACGAATGGCCCACCAATAGTGGTAGGTAAAGTTGATTTCCAAAAGCCCATGAAAATGATTTCTTCTAATACTGCGCGTCCGTACCTAAACCGACACGGGTGTCCTTAGGCGTAGAACGCTAAGATCTTTTGGAGTAATGTAGGCAAGGGAATTCGGCAAATTAGGCGAGTAACTTAGGGATAATCGCTGCCTTTACATGTTAACGCGTGCGAAGGTGTCACTAACATAGGCAACCCGACTGTTTAACAAAAACATAGCAAACTGCTACGCTGAAAAGCTTTGTATAGTTTGTGAATCCTGCTCCGTGCCAGTAAGTCAAATCCGGGTTCAACCGGGCTAAGCTCTGGTTAACAGCGGGAGTAACCATGACTCTCTTAAGGTAGGCAAATGCCTTGTCGGATAATTACCGACGTCCATGAAGGGACCAACGAGGTTGCCACTGTCCCTGCCTAGAATCCAGTGAACCTGCGATCCGGCGAACAGACCGGATTGCCCAGTTGGGAAGAGAAGACCCTGAGAGCTTTACTGTAGCTTCCAGTTGTTTATTCGATTTTCGTACAGAGCGTAGTTAGGAGACTTTGAAGCAGTATCCCCGGGTACTGTGGAGTCAACAATGGAACACTAACTTCGAAGATTGGTTAGGCTCACCCGTTGCGACGGGGACACCTGGTGGTGGACAGTTTGGCTGGGGCGGCACGCCTCCGATAAGGAAACAGAGGCGCCCAAAGGTCGACTCAGGAGGGACAGAAATCCTCCGTAGAGTGCAAGGGCATAAGTCGGCTTTACTGTGAGCACTCCAATAATGCTCGCTGTTAGGAAACTAGGGCCTAGCGATCCATCCAATTGCTTTTAGTTGGCGTGGGTGGTGGCAGAAAAGTTACCTCAGGGGTAACAGAGTTGTCGCGGGCTAAAGTTCACACATTCATGTAATTTTTTACATGATAAGTGGTTTAGTCATTTTACCTCTAACTTTTCATTAAAATCTGTTTTGTTGTCGAGGATCTTCTAGTAAGATCTTTTCCACCAAAAAAACGTAGTAAAGCTTATGTGTAATATACACATCACTTCGGGTATAACTTAACTTCTCCAAAGTCATTTTGGGAAGAGGAATATCTAACCTAACATTCACACAGCAGTAGGATTTGAAAAAATTCGATGATCTTGCTGATGGTTGGACCAAGGTAAGGTTCTCTTAAACAATTGACCCGAGAAGAGAAGTACCCGACAGATGTAAACGCATAAGTTGAATACCCAGCATTATGATTATTCAATGACGGTGATTATTCCACTTCGAGTTGCGACTCGAATGGGACATATTGACCCCGCGGCTTGCTTCCTCGATGTCGGCTCTTCCTCGCTTGGTGTTGCATAAGACACCTAGAGTAGGGTTGTTCGCCCGTTAATAGGGAACGTGAGCTGGGTTCAGACCGTTGTGAGACAGGTTGGTTTCTATCTAACTGGGCTGTTGGGTTATTGCAAGTAAATTGGCTTCAGTACGAGAGGAACGAGCTGATGTGGCCTCTGGTGTACGGGTTATCTGACAAGGTATCGCCCGGTAGCTACGCCATTACAGATAAGAGCTGAATGCATCTAAGCTCGAAGCTGTCCTTAAAAAGAGTAACCCATTCTGGAATAGCAGATTAGAGATAAATTAATTTAATTAATAAAATCTCCTATCTCTTGGGGATCGGTGACGATTACCAAGTTCTATTCTGGACGAGAGCACGGAAAGAAGATCCGTTAGAAAGAATCGGGGTGTGCGCGTTGAGCTCCGGCGAAATGTTTAGCCCACGATCACTTACGCTCAAGGCGTTTCGTATTAAAAGTTCTAGCGAGGTAATACCTAGAACAATATTCGAGAACGTCAGAAACAGTCTAATATGAAAGGAAGAAGAATATTCATTAATAAAAAATAATAATAGTGGTTTATCATGTGTGAAATGAGAGCTCCTATCATGTTGTATAGGAGCTTTTTTTTATCTGATTAATATACACACAAAATGATAAAAACCGATTTTAGTAAATTAAATAATTCTTCATATTTAGATTTCTCTTATTTGTAAGAATAAAATCCCTCTCCGTTTTTTCGACCAAGTTTACCAGCAGCCACCATCTGTCTTAGCAGTTGTGGAACTCGGTATTTGGAATCCTGAAAAGCCTCGTAAAGTCTTTCTGCCATGAATAAATAGGTATCAAGACCAATCAAATCCATTACTTGAAAAGGACCAACTTTATGGAGAAGTCCTAGACGAGCCCCTTTGTCTATGGTTTCGACAGTTGCTATCCCCTCTTGAAGCAAAAAAATCGCTTCATTTAACATTGGAACTAAAAATCTATTAACAATAAAGCCAGGACTATCTTTCAGTATAATTGTCTCTTTTCCTATCTTTTTAGCCACGGTTATTGCGATTTCTAAGGTTTCCTCACTTGTTTGATTGCTAGTCGTTAATTCAATCAGATTCATCAGTGGTGGAGGATTGAAAAAATGCATCCCGATAAATCTATCTGCCCTTTTTGAGCCTTCTCCTAGCAACGAGACTGAAATAATCGATGTATTCGAGGCAATTACTACATCTTCCGGTAATAATTCATTTAGTTTAGAAAATAAATCGATTTTAATTGTAATTTCCTCCGATACTGCTTCAATCACAAAATCGATATTTTTGATCGCTTGTTCTAGGTTAACATGACCCTTTATTCTATTGATTATTTGAGAAATTTCGTCATCATTAATTGTCCCTTTAGATAATCCTCTACTAAGATTTTTCCTGATTTTTTCAATACCCTGTTCAATGATTTGAGGAGTTAAATCAAACACCTTTACTTCATACCCTACAGATGCAGCAACTTGCGCAATTCCAGTGCCCATAGTTCCAAATCCCAATACTAAAACAGCTTTGATCTCTCTTGACATCATTTCAGATTAAATTAATTTTAATGTAAATTTATTTGAAGTAACTAACATATTTTTCTCATTTTTACCGCAAAAAATACAATCAATAATGACTTTCTCTTTAAAAAATGCTTCAAATTTCAAAAATTGCGATAATTCCATTCAAAACCGAGATGCGAAATAGAAACCTTACTGAAAATAAATTAAATCTACCATGTAATGAAGATTGGTATTCTAACTAGTGGTGGGGATACACCCGGCATGAATGCAGTAATTCGAGCAGCATTCATAAAGTGCAAGATATTAAATTATGAATTGATAGGTTTTAGTAATGGTTGGAAAGGATTAATGGAAAACACAACAATTTCAATTCCTGATGACATCATTGATAAAATTGATTTAGGGGGAACTATTTTGGGGTCTGGAAGAACAAATCCTCTGAAAAATGAAAATGGTACTGATTTGATAAGAAACACAATTCACATTAATTCCTTGGATTGTGTAATCGCTATTGGGGGAGAGGATACACTTGGTGTAGCAAATATATTACAAAGTCAAGGAATACCTATGATTGGTATACCAAAAACCATCGATAATGATTTGTATGGAACTGATTATACATTTGGATTTAATACTGCAGTCACAATTGCAACAGAGGCTTTAGATCGTTTGAAAACTACTGCAAAATCACACAATAGAGTGATGGTAGTTGAGATAATGGGTAGACATGCTGGATGGCTAACTATGCATAGTGGTATTGCAGGGGGAGCACATGTAATATTAATTCCAGAATTTGGAATAAGTAATGAGCAAATTTGTGAAATTATCAAAAAAAGATATGCTGAAGGAAATCAGTGGGCACTGGTTGCAGTTTCAGAAGGATTTGGTGTTATCAAAGAATCTGATTTACAACAAGAAAAAGATGAATTCGGTCATATTCTGCTTGATAAACTTGGAATAGGGAAAAAAATCGCTAAAATGATAGAGGAAAAAACAGGATATACTACCAGGGCAACCGTATTAGGCCATACTCAAAGAGGAGGTCCACCAACAGCGTTTGACCGAGTTCTATCTACACAACTGGGACTAAAGGCGATTGAATTAGCAGATAAAAGGGATTTTGGAAAGATGCCTTCATTAAGTGGATCGAAAATAATTGCGATTCAGTTATCAGATGCAGTTGCAAAATTAAAGACCGTTGATGAAGAATCTTGGGTAATAGCAAAAAATCTCATGGATGTTTAATCATAAAATGATTGTTAAAGCAATTCCGGGATTAAAAATTAAAGAGAAATAGGTAATGATAATTCATTTACCGGCAAATACACCACTTATCCACCACTTCCACAGGAAATTACTCTCCCCATGATTTCCTTAGCAACTTTTGGAACATCAGAAAAAGAATAGAGTTTCATTGCCTTTATTTAATATTCAAATGATCGATGAATATTTAAAGGAAATCGTTACACTATATCAATAAAGTATATTCTTTCAAGATAATAGATGAATATATATATGATTAGTTACACAATCATAATTGGAGAAAAAATCCGCCTAAGGTTAATATTATGATGGATATATCTGACACACAAGCAAGATTTTCAGCACTGATTGAGAGTAGAGCAAATTCAAGGAACGTAATCCCATCAATGATGGGAAATTTTAACTCCCCCCTAAGAGCTCTTGGTGAAAGTTTATTGAATAAATTTGCTTATCAGCTCACTGATCAAGCTGTTATTGCGGAACAGAAAGATTCGATTATGGATGATATACTCGAAAATATCGTAACTTCCCTAGCCCTTGCGGGAATGATGGGGATTGATCTGGAAAATGAGTTGGCAAATTTATTAAATCTGTTGGAATCTGTTTCAGCAGAAGCATCATGATCGATATATCACCGAGAAATCAATTTTAGTAAAAGGTGTCATTTTTCGATATTATGATTATATCAAAACCTTATTTCCATAAGTATTTATTTAAAACATTCAAATATGCCGGGATGTTAAATGAGTATGTAGCTCAGCTGGAAGAGCACTGGCCTCCTAAATTTCATGGAGTAAGCCAGGGGTCGTGGGTTCGAATCCCACCATACTCGCTTTTACAAAATAATTGATTTCAAATCATTGGTTTTTATTTTAAATTAAAAATAATCAGCTGTGAGGATATACCACTTTTTTGTAATTCTATTTTTATTACTTGACTTTAATTCAATGGTTGGTTTATCTAGTTCTGGGAATATCCAAAATTATCAAAAATATCCTCATAACCTCTCTACTATAAAAAATAAATATTATGAAAAATATGATAATTCTTGGGAAGATCACACTGAAATCGATTTAAATATTTCTGCATATATGTCAAAACAATTCTTTTTAGATTCGTCATCCTCTTTACCCATTAACTCAATAAATCAAGATAGTGATTTATTGGCTAACTTCACCAACCCCAATAAAGACATTCTTGGTTTTCCAAATGAATTGATCTCAACACTTCAAAAAAGTGCCACAGGAGACTTCACAATCAACAATTTTAATAATTTACTTGAAATAAGTAAATCGAATGCTTCATTTCGTAGTGGATTAACCTTTAATCCATTTTTAGCATTATCTGGAGATGAAGTACTTGAATTGGAATTAGATGAGATTGATTGGATTTTCAACGAAAATGATTTTGCTTATTCTCAATTGAGGTTTTCTTTTGATACGTTCGCAGTAACTTTTGTCTATGCCTCTTCAGAGTCATATAATCAGTATTTAATCAATACTACGGGCCAATTAAAAATTATTAATGATCTATCATCAAAAATAAACCCTTCAATTTCAGAACTCGCAAGTTTAAGCAATACCAGCGTGCCTTCAGTATTAAGGACGATTGAATGGAGTGTATATTTAACAAGACAATACAATTTTTTACTTAGATTTTCTTCATTTTCCATCTTAACTATACCAAAAACAATTAATTTTACGGCGCTGGATAAGATATTCACTACGAACCACTCTCAAGTAATTTCAATACCGAGTGATGTTTCGACCGAAATTAGATTAGTAAATAATACTTCAGCAAATATATCAATCAGAAGAACCTTTAGGGATAAAAAAGTACTGATTGCACATCTAGATCTAGAAAAAGGGAATTTAAAATTTCACGCCTCACTAAACTTTTCTGACTATCCAAGAAATTATAGTTATGATTTACAATTGCCTGATGCATTTACTGAAATCAACATTGATAGTACATTACCAAATAAATTGATTAGAAATGAAACATCCAATCAGGTTTATTTGCAAGATAATGTAAGTGTAGTATTAGTTTTTAAAGCAAAATTTGTGGAAATTCCAGCTACAGGAATAAATATTGGAGAATACTACCAAGGAAAATTGTTGAATTTCGATTTTAATCAAGACGATCCCATTTCTGGAGCATTCATATCAAATCCTGATTTTACAATAATAATTTCAGCAAATACATCAATAAATTCTGGAAATGTCCTTGTTCCATCAAATTGGTCAAAAGGAGTTTTTTATCTTTTTCTTTGGTATAAAAACGGGTATTTTTCAAGTATCCAACAAAAACTAAGCTTGTCACCTACAAAATTGGCTTCAAATGATACTTTAACACTTCGTCCAGGTATCAAAACAATATACCCGATTTATATAAAGAATACTACATCAAATAATATCATCAAAGCAACAAAAATTATTTCAAATTATGGAGGTAATTTGAGATCAATAGATGATTCTTGGGGAATGATTTTTGAACCCGGGGAATTTAAAACAGGTAATTATTCACTTTTTGTTACAGCGACAAAAACAGGTTTTGTACCAGTAGAATTAATATTGAAAATAATTGTACAAGAATTTCATCCAACCCTATCTATCAACGTTAATCGAGATACCCAAACAAGTGCAATAATAAATGTAATTATAGATGAATTTGACAGATGGACTGTTTCTTCTTATTTCTCCCTCACGGGGGAAGAAATTAATATAAGTAGGAAAATTGGGATTAACTCCTTTAATATTTTGCTAAATATGAGCGATTGGAACAGCATTAGTAGTCCTGACTATGAGTTTACAATAATTCTTGGAAATAATATTTTTTCTTATTCCATAATGATTTCCATACCTATTTGGGTTAAACAAAATGAAAATTTAATTGATAGTAATTTAATGTCCAATAATACCTCTAGAAACAACAAAACAAATGAAATATCTAGAATTATATTGATTGTACTTACTACTATTATCTCAGGGTCATCTATCTATATTTTAAGAAGAATTAAATCGAATTACAACAGTGAAAGGATTAATTTTTAAATAGAATTAAAATTGATTTACTAATGCAAAATTAATAATCAGGTAGCTCTTGGGTGATAATTTCCATCAAACCAGAAAATTTACTTATTACTGAAAGCACAGTAATTGCAAATCCTGTAATAATAATAATTAGAATCAATCCTTTTGCACCTAGTAACATTGCTTCGTCAAAAATTCCACCAGTCTTTTTCCTTTGATTCTTCAATTTTATTTTTTCATGAGTTAAAAGTTCATTAATAGTATTTTCATTCATTTGAATATTAATTCGAATTTATCTAAATAAACCACTGACTGAACACTAGGAATGAAATCATTTTAAATTATTTTTATTTTATTCTGAATATTATTACAACCATTCACTAAGATCTAATTGCCTCGGACCTTTATCCGGAAAATGGCTGTCCAATGCGATTTTAATTTTTTCAATCCGATTTTCATGATATTTACCTAAATCATATTTTGTCACCAGATCTTTACAAATATCGAAGTACTTTGAAACTCCTTTTGGTGGCACAGTGAGAACTAGATTGCTTCTATCGCATTCAGCATTTATGCATTTCCCGCTTAAGGGAACGCGCCGGTACTTAGAATTACAGGTTATACATCTAACCTTTTGAGATGCAAACGCTCTTAAATTTCCTATTAAATCAGGTAAAACATGCCTTTCTAATATTAGCAATGCAGTTTTGTTCACATCAACAGCTTTGATTATCTTTGCTAAGTCCAATTGTTCATATAGCTTGTCCCTAATTGACAAGTCTGGATTTTTGTATCGTGTAATAGCTGGTCCAGATGAGATGTTAGTTGTTGGGTGTGAAAAGACAAATCCTTCAAATTGATCAACTTTTCCTAATCGATCTTCGGCTCTATGAATAATTTTTTTAATGATATTAGGCATTTCAAAGTTATTAGCTGCTTCGTATAATTCTAGAGGGTAATTTGTTACACAATCTAGATTAAATGCCTCGTCATCAACTTCTTTTGGATTCAATGTTAGTACTAATACTAATGGTGTATCCATTTTAGATCCTCTAGTTGTTGGTAAATATTCTTTTGAAAAGTTTAAAAAACCATCTAAAAGTAATATTAATCCATCTTCATCACCATCACAATTTCGTCTTTTTGCAGCATGCCAAAATGGATGAGCCCAACAGACAGATGATTCAGTCAGACCGATTATTCTGCCAATGACTCCTGCACTTGTATGAGGTGCTAATCCAATAACTAAATGCCCAATTAAGTCTTCCATGGATCGTATTTTATAAAATTTTGGAAGTTCATAAATAAGAGATAATTCATCATCAATAAATTTGCTTACACTTTTAAAATGAGAAAATGCAGATTTATGAGGTATAATATCTTGTACCTTTAATTCTACTAGTTGGTCCAATTTATCTAAATTGTTTCCATATACATCCTGTGTATACCCCAATTCTCTCAATTTCTTGATACTTGTGCCAATTTCTCTTGGAAAAAAATGTGTTAATGGAGCATCAGTCGCATCATATCTAACAGTTCCATCACGAAACACGTTTAGTTTGTATCTTGCGCGCAAAATCGCTTTGTCTAATAATTCAGGTGTGCCAGTCGGATTTTTCAACTGCTCCATTAATTTTACATTCATACTGCCAATAGAACCTAGTCTGTTGTAACTCTCATCTAACAATTCATTTGTTGATAAATTGAATGATTTTGTATAATAAACATTTGCACCACAAACATCGCATGGTGCCTCGTCCATTTTTGATCTGCATTGAGGATTAGAACAAATACCCTGCAAAAAGGTCATTTTATTACATTCTTTACAAAAAATATGATATTGGTTAATATTGCAAGATGAACAATATCGATTTCCAAGCCTTATCCTGATTTGGGGTATATCAACAGCTTTAGATAAATTTCTGTTGATTTTTTTATCAGAACCAATTGGAAATAAGCCATGTAGTTGAGGTTTCATCAATCTTCCTTTTGCTTTTTCAGGTCTGCCCATACGGGCTCCAATTGTTGTTCCTACAGTATCCCGGATTTGAACATCAGAATTCTTCTGAACATATGTCAGAGAACTTTTTTCATCCAAATTAATCTCCATATCTTCAGGCAATTGTGTCTTTAAAGAAATAGCAAACTCCCCAATATTCAATCTATCAATTTCGACAAAGTGTGGAATTAGTAATTTTTCTAAAATTGGTTTTATCTTAATATCTAAATTTTCAGCATCCTTGCTCCACAGCTGATTGTGAAGCTCGTTTACTTCACTCACCGTTATGAATTTCCAACTTGGCGTATAGCGCGGGTGGAGTGGAACGTTCCATTTTTTTGATAATTCAATAACTTCTGTGACTGATGGATATTGGTAGTAAAATCTTGAAATGAATTCCAAATCAGTTTCATTTTCTTTTCTACCAGTCCAACCAGATTTCTCAAGTTCCAGTAACCACCATTCCTCGTTAAACCCAGCAGGACATAAACGATAATTATTTTGAATGAATTCACCGAATCCAACTAGCATATCTCCCAGAGATACTATATTTTTGATTTTCTTATATATTTTGACTCCTTCCTCATAGGATTCAATCCTTTTCATCTCCCCATCGTTAAGAATAACAATTGGAGGAGCAATAGTATCTACTGGTGCAACAATACTCCCTTTTCCAGGTCTTTCTGTTCTCAAATGTGTTCCAGTTGCCAAGTAGTCATTAACAATCCCCATCACACCAGGGTGAATTCCAATTCCGGCAATGCCTGTATTACGTGCATGACCATAGCGCAATCTAAAACCACCTACCATGGTTGGTCCAGCAAAAATTGGTCGTCCCATTAAAGCGTCAGATATATACGAATAATCAGGGAGGACAATAGTTGGTTTTTCACCATTTGCCGGATCAGTGGCCCTTTTATCAGTATACTTCCCATCTGCAATTTCACCTAACCAGTCCCATCCTTCAATTTCTAACTCCTTGATTCTTTTGATAATTTTTTTGGCTCGACCGACCAACCCATCATTAAGGACCAGACACGCACCCCCCCGGACTCTATTTGAATCCATACTTTCTATATTTCGATATCCAGCTACTTCCTCACTTTCGGTTGGGTTTCCCGTAATCATAATCGGGAGGTTTTTCCAGGCGTATCGAATCTCATCATCACTTGTAGGAAGTTGCAAATGCATTATTTGATCATAAAGGCGTACCTCCTCAAGCATACGTTCAATTTCGTTATCGGTTGCCTTGTAGGGTGCCAAACCAAGTTCTTTGCTAATAATATTAGCTATTATTACAGAAATTCCTTGTGCAGTTCCCCCAGCAGATCTAATAGGTCCAGAATAATAAATCGCTAAATATTGAGTCTTATCTGGATTGGATTTTATTTTGACTTTTCCAATTCCTTCAATAGGTGCAGCTGTTATTCCTTCGGTTTGGTAAGAAAGGGCTGTTCTTAATGCCTGCTCCGCAAGTATTTCAGGACTACCTCTCACAAATTTCCCTTGTGCAATCTCTCTTGCAATTTGTAGAACAATCTTGTTTTTTGGCAAAGTCTCTTCTAAAGTTTTTAAACGAGTAGCTATGCCTTTTGGTCCCACAAGACCTTCTGTTCTTGTAGCAACATCTTGTGCGATGTAAATCTCAACTTCTTTTTTTGGATCGTAACCTATTTGTTTTGCCTCGTAAGCGATCTTATAAATCTGATCTACTTCACTAAATATTGAGAGATGATAACGTGATGTATTTTCACTTGCTATTAAAGAAGATATCGAATTTAATATCTGACCACTGTCCACAATAACGAATTTTTTTTTTAACATAATGAATATTTTGAGAAAGTCAAATTGAAATTAACAAATTATTTTGATAATTAAAATTTATTCCCGATATTTTCTATATTTCAGGAAAATCTAATTTTATACTTACCATAGGTATAACTATCTTAAAATAATTAATTCCATTTTTTTCAGAGATATGATTAATATTTTCCAATTTTATTTGTATATAAAGTTAAACTACGTCCAATAAAAAGATAAGGTGTGCAAATTAACCATCATATTTATCTATGTTGGGTTAAAATCCCTTTTTGAGATGTTTTTTTGATCAAAGAATTAATCGACAATTACCAGCAAATTGCCGAAGATTACTTATTGAAAAAGAGACTTCCATGGGTCGATTTTGAAAAATACCTTACACAAATAAAATGGCATCCTAATGGCATACTAATTGATGTAGGTACAGGAAATGGAAGAAACTTGAATTTAATCTCAAAAGCTAGTTTGCTGGTTGGTATCGATATTTCTTATAAATTGCTTCAAGGATTTATAGGTCCAGTACAAACGCAGCGAATCAGAGGTTCATTACCAAATTTACCTATTAGAACGAATTGCACAGATAACATCTTAGTCATTGCTGTTATACACCATTTGAATTCTGAAAATTTGCGATTAAAAGCAATGCTTAATATTTACAATATTTCATTAATTAACTCTCGAATAATATTCAGTGTATGGCGAAAGTGGCGAAATGAATTACGTAATGAGTTGATTGCAGCAATACGAAAGAAAGAGAGAATTCAACCATTGATAGATGTAAATAGACCTTGGCATGATTCTAATGGTAATATATTAGGAACACGTTTTTATCATTACTTTACAAGAAAGGAATTGATTTATTTACTTAATAAATCAAATTTTAAGATAATTAACTTGGAAATTCTTGGTGGTCGGAACAACGATGCGAATTTTTTTGTTTTTACAAAACCCGGATAATTTATATTTTATTTTAAATTGAGTTTATGATTGTAAAAATAATAAATGTTATCAATATCGAATTTTTCTCTAATGTGCCATGGGTTTTTTTGATTTCTTAGATCCAATATCAGACAGTATTTCAGACGGGCTAATTGGAACAGGATATACTGTTCCTGCAGAATCAACAATAATTCTCTTAATTGTATCATTGGTGGTTAGCACAATTTCTGGGCTTGTCAATCGAGCCCTTATTGACATGGAAAAAGTATCAAAACAGATGGAAGAAATGCAGGAACATCAAAGAAGAAAGAAAAAAGCGATGGAAACTGCTGATAAGAAGTTGTGGGTATCAGTCAAACGTAATAATGATCGATTTAGCGAATTACAACGAGATACAATGACATCACGTATGTTACCATCGTTTATCACAATTGGCCCATTTATTTTTATCTTTCAAACATTAAGAGGAACATTTCAAAGAGCTGGGAATACCGACTTAAATGGTAACTGTAGGGGTCAGTGTGGAGTTGTTGCTGTTTTACCATTCAAAACTACAGGTATCCCTTTGCTTGGCAGATGGTTTTCTCCTTACTTTGAAGATTCCGGTCTTTCAGTTGCAGGATTCGGTTTTTGGTATTTTTTAAGTGCAGTTGTCGTTTCAACATTAATTCAGCGTCTGTTTGGTATAAATCTTACCGGGATGCAAAATCCCATGCAACAACAACGTTAATCATTTGCTAATCTGTCAAAATCATACTTAATCGCCTACAATTAGATTATCACCTGATTGAGCAACAGTAAAAGCTGGTGAATTATGAATATCGAGACAAATATTGATAATCGCGCGTGTCAAAACTTAAGGCTTTAATTGATGGTTAAATTATTATGAATTATGGTTAGAAAATCAATCAGGTCAGGTAAAAGGACATTAGTCAAAACTCCTGGTGGTCGGTTTTATCTCAAAAAAATCCGAAAAAAACCCAATTATCATCACTGCGCTACGTGTGATCGAAAACTACCGGGTATGCCAAGAGGAACCAGAATAGAAATTAGACGCCTTTCAAAAAGTCAGAGAAGCCCATCTCGCCCTTATGGTGGGCAGCTGTGCTCACCATGTTTAAGACTAAAATTGATTCGAGCTAATCGCGTCTGAAATTAATATCGAAAGGATTTTCATGACTCGATCAATTGTGGCTATTGGAGGCCCTCATGGCTCGGGTAAGTCAACAATAGCTAAACGTCTTGCAGTTAAATTAAATATGAATTATGTTTCGGCAGGGATCGTTTTTAGGGAGTTGGCTAAAGAACGAAACCTATCACTTGAAGAATTATCCAAAATTACAATTTATGAACCAGGGATAGATAAAAAAATTGATCAAAGAACACTAGAGCTGGGAGCAATAGAAAATACAATCGTTGATGCCCAGCTAGCTGCTCATTTCACACCCAAAGATGCAATAATTAGAATTTCAATCACTGCTTCTCCAGAGGTAAGATGGGAAAGAATCGCTAAACGAGATGGTATTTCACTCGAACACGCCAGGAGTGAAACTGAAATACGCGAAAAGTCAGAAAGGGATCGTTTTTTAAAAATGTATAACATTGATATTTTGGATGACATGTGTTATGATGTCGTTGTTAACAACAATCGATTAAGTGAAGAACAAACACTTGAAATTGTTGAAGTTATTGTGAGTTATGTTCTACTAAGAGAAAATGAAAAAAAATAATAAATGATTTGGGAAAAAATTATTATTTTGTATCAAATTTGCTTGATAAGAGTTGATCATCAAATATAAATATTAATTCTCAACAAGAAAACTTGAGGAAATTAACAAACCTATGTTTGCGATAATTTTCTTTAAAAAGCCCAGTATTTAGATAAATTTTTTTCAAAATTGTCACATGACTCCAAAAAGTTTGATTCAATTAATTTGGCATGTTCTAATTTATTTATGTTGATTTTACTGTCTTCCAGATTTTTTGGCATATTTACATTCAAATTTTTACGACAATGCTCAATCCATGTTTCTGGCGCATATTTAATAGGGAGAATTCCAGCAACATTACATATCTCACTTAACCAGGATTTTGTAACCGATACTGGATTGTAGCCTCCTCCTCCGAGCATTAGAAAGCGGGTTGTGTTCATATTATCAATTAAATCCTTGACTGTTGAACCAAGATAGCTATATGTATTTGTTGTTAATAGCAAATGTCCGAGAGGATCTTCAGCATGCCCATCAACCCCTGCCTGCCATATGACAAAATCAGGATCAAATGTTTCCATTAATGGAGGTAAGTAATCATTTATTGCTTTTTTGTACAATTCATCGTAAGTATATGGGATTAGAGGTAGATTTACCGCATAACCTTCTCCTTTTGCATGTCCGATTTCCTCTGAGAAACAATTTCCAGGAAATAAGAATTTACCAGATTCGTGCAAAGAAATAGTTAAGACACTGGGATCGTCATAGAACTCATAGTTTACGCCATCTCCAGCATGTAGATCAGTATCTAGATAAAGTATTTTAATACCCTTTTCAATTTTCTTTAGTCTGTGTATTGTTACATTGATATCATTATAGTAACAAAAACCACTTGCTCGCTCCCGGGATGCATGATGTAAACCTGCAAGTAAGACAAAAGCTTTTGAAAATTTGTTATTCAATAATTCCTCTGCTGCCGATACAGTACTACCAACTATTATCTCTGATATTTCAGACATGTCTTCAAATATTGGACAATCACCACTTCCTAATCCATATTTAACAATTGCATCTTGTTTTTGCTTCGTTGTTGGGTTGAATGAAGAACTAGAAAACTCATTCATCAAGGCAATATATTCATTTGAATGTGCTAATCCTAAAATGGACGGTTTAACAGGATTTGGTCCAACGACAATAAATTCATCTTTATCCTTTAAAATATCGTTCATTAATGAAATTATAGGTCCCAACCTTCTGGGGTTCATTGGATGTTGATCTCCAAGTGAATAACGCAAAAATTCATCAGAATAGGTTAGCTGGAAGATATTAGTCATCTGAAATTCATTGAAATATTGGTAATAATTTTACATTTCTCCAATTATAACAAACTAATGATCCTCTTCAACTTTATTTAATAAAATTTCTAGCATCTTTAGTTCATCTTCGCTAACACCATCAGAAATCGAAGCAACATCCCAAGCCTCGTTAAGGATTTGATGCTTTATTCCAACGAGGATTTCTCTCTCTTCTTCCGTTATGATTCCATCTTCCAAAGAGTCTTCTAATGCTTGATCATAGATTAATACATTGACTTGAATCGCTTCTAGTATATCAGCCTCTTCACTGGTGATTTTTCCATCCGCTAGTGCAGTTTTAGTGACCGCGGAGACAACTTCTTGTATTCTATTTTTTTCTGGATCATTGACCATAAATGATTTATTTCGATCACTTTATTAAATTTGACTGAATTGATATTGTACATCGAATAAAATCGATATCCATTTATCAATAATTGACTATTAATTTCTTGCCGATATAATTGATGAAATAATGAATAATCCCGTCAACGCTCCAAAAAAATATGTAGAATTGAAATTGAACCATTCAAACAGTTTGGGAAAAATTAAATCAATAATTAATAATAATGGTCCAAAAATAAATCCCATGGTTACAATGTAAGACGCTAACACTGACCGTGGTTTTTTATCGATAATTACTATATCTTTGACTATATCATCTAGCGTGTCTTCTTTTTGAAGGCTATCAGAATTAACATCTTCTGAGATTGAGTCTCTACTGCCGTTTTTGTCAACTTTGTTTTCTGAATTCACTTATATCGGGGATCACAAAATAGAAAATAAAATATCGCCAACCATTTCATTGAATTATAAAAAATCGTCAAATTTAGTAATCAATATCGAAATTATTATCAATTTTGCTGAGAATTGCTTCAGCAGAAGTCCACTGAATTCTATGATTTTTAGCAATTATTTGAAGTGCCTTTTCAGCCTCCTGTCTTACAAATAAATGCTCATCTGTTTTCAGAATAGTAACTAATTTCTTTAATGCTTTTTTTGATGAGAACTGACTCATAATATTCACTGCAACTTTCCTCACTTCCCAATCATCGTCATTTTGGGCTATATCGATTATTAGGTCAGATGATGTTGTACTTTGAAATTTAGGTACCGCCTTTAACATATCCCGACGTACATAATTTTCAGTCTCGCTGCGAATAGCCTTCAATATATCATCTAAATATTCCTCCGCATTTAATTCTGCTAATGCAAGGGCTGCACTTGCTCGTCCAAAATCCCAGGATTCATTTTTCATAGATTTTAACAGAGGTTTCTTAGCTCTGGAATCACCGATTTTACCAAGAGCTTCAATTGCCTCATTTCGAGCGTATCTAAAACTATCTTCCTCCATACACTTAATTAATGCCGGTACAGCCTCAAAATGTCCTAAAATCCCAAGTGCTTCCGCACAATCCCTTCTGACAAAATCATGTGGGTCACATTCCATTGACTCGATTAAAATGTCAAGAACCTGTATATCCCCAATCTCTGCCAATTTTAGGGCAGCAGCAGCGCGTTTCCACGGATTCTGATGAGATTTTATGATTTCTGCTAATATTTCGATAACCATAGGACTGATTTACGATTTGAGAGCATATTTTTATAATTGATTATTACTGGAAAAAAATAAACCTCACTTTAAGTAAGAAATTAATAAATCAAAAACATCACTAAAGACAATTGAAATTTGAAAAATTCTAGATTTTTTTCACATTTTGAATATGATTTAATATGATACTTGCCAACTTCATTTTTGTTTCTTTAAATTCACTATTTGTTCCATCCTTATTAATTATTATTACATGGTTCTTAATCCCTTCAAAACCAGATTCCGGCCTCGATAAGTCATTTGCTACAATAAAATCTGCTGAACACTCAGTCAATTTTTTCATAGCACTCTCAATCAATTCATCTTTACTTAACCCCCATTCAGCCTTAAATAGCACCAGTTTACATTTAGGAAATTTAGATTTTAATTCATTTGATAATTTTAATGTTGGTAATAAGTTTATACTCAAATCATTACCACTTTTAATTTTTCCATCAATAATTTGTTCGGGTTTAAAATCAGCCATTGCCGCTGATAATATAACGACAGCTTCAGGATTTTTTTTCAGATATCTAATTGTTTCATTTGTCATATCTTGAGACGTAATCACATGATTCACGGGGATCTTTCTGGGTACTTTCAGATTTGAAGGGCCTAAAACTAGTTTTACTTGAGCACCAAGTAAGTAAGCTTCTTTGGCAATCTCAATCCCAGTTAGACCAGATGAAGAATTTGAGATAAACCTGACCTGATCAATATATTCCCTTGTAGGGCCTCCAGTTATCACAAAAGGTTTCCTTATCAATGTTTTATCATTTAATATATCAATTGTTTCAAAAATTATATCTTCAATTTCTGGGACCTTTGCCTTTCCCTCACCAATTACTGGTTCAATAAAACTTATCCCCCTCTTTTTTAATAATTTTATTGCATTCATGACTGGTGGAGAATTGTATAAATCTTCATGAGCAACTGATAATATGGCAATGGGAATACCCTTACCTTGTAAGGAGCTTCCAATTAATGTGACCGTTGTATCAGCTATACCTGCTGCCAACTTCGCGATTGTATTAGTTGTACATGGAGCGATCAACATTAAATCAACCGGATTATTCATGACACCTGTAAATATGATATGCTCTAGTTTACCAGTTATCTTTGAGATGGGTTTATTCCCTGTTGCCCACCAAAGTAAATCTTCACCTATCATATCTTTACCAGCACTAGTAATTACTGGTATTACATCTGCTCCTCTTCGAATAAGCTCTCGAGCAATCTCAATCGCTTTGAACGATGCAACACTACCAGTTATACCAAGTACAATTTTTTTCCCTTTGAGCTTGTCTGATATTGTACTCAATATTCTTTTACTTGGATGTTGAAAATTATAATCGATCAACATTAACCATTCCTCCAGTATTGAGAAAAAACTTTTCATTTAAACTACGAAATTTAGCCCTTGAATAGTTATAGAAAATAGCAATTAAATCCAGTCATGTCTAACTAATTATAGGGCTTAATAATGATGTTAATCTGGTTTGATGACGATTTAAAGAAATTTTTGAATGATTTAAATCTGGAGCACTGAGTTAAGTCTTCCATTTATATAGACAATCAATTATATTATATAATCCCATTTAATTATATATATTTTCACAATAATATTGATCAGTATGAAATACGTCCTCGATTCTGGTTTTTTCATGAACGTGCATTTTCAACCTCAAGTAGTTGGGGAGTTCTACATATGCAACAGCGTATTGGATGAGATAAAAAGTAGTACCGCAAAAAATGTCTACGATATGTTTATTGCAAAAAAAAAGGTTACAATCTTAGATCCGGAAAACAAATATCTAAAAAAAATTAATGAGGTCGCAAAAAAGATGGGTCAAACCTTATTGTCATATCCTGATAAGGAGCTTCTTGCGCTTGCATTGATGCTTTCTGAATATGATCCTGTGGTTATTTGTACAGATGATTTTGGTATCCGGAATATAGGATTTGAATTAAAAATCAATTCAATTGGGAGTAAAACAGAAGGGGGCTTGGAAAAGAGGAACTATAAATTCAAATGTAATGGTTGTTCATCTTTCTATATTAACAATGAAAATCAGTGTGATGTATGTGGTCATAATAAATTTACGCGAGTTAGAAAATTTTAGAACAATTACTAGCCATTTAATGCGTCAAGTATATCAGAATCACCAGGATTAAATATCGTGAGAAATGCCGTTAAGTGCGGCCTACCACATACAATCCCAAGATCTTGGGAGGATTTTGGATAATTTATGATGGGTACATTGGATAAATTAGCATAATGCTCAAGGTCCTCAATTGAATCTCGAGGAGCATTTGATGCCACAATAATGACTTTTGCTTCTCCAGCTCTTGCTGCTTGTAGTGCTCTTTTAACACCTAATGCGGTTTTGCCCGATTTTCGGGCAACGTTTATACTTCTATCGAGATCTATCATCATAATTCCTTCTAATAATTATCAATATTTGCAGATCGACTTAAATATTACTTTAGTATACAGTTTGGTACATTATCAATTTAGAAAATAAACTTTTTTAATTGGTAGCGGAGGTGGGACTCTCAAATTAATCCACTTCAGAATAATATTTTGAACCCACGAACCTCTAAAGGAGCAGATGCCTAATTTTCTTCATATTTGAAGAATATCTTGAGTCTGTCGCCGTTGACCGGGCTGGGCTACTCCGCTTTTTGCATTAGTTATGGCTTGACACCAATTGCTTATTTACCAATGTTATGACATAGTTTTTTGTTTATCGTTTGGATTATAATTGAATCTCAAAATTATTCAAAATTAAAATTTCTTATAATCTAAGGTTATTACAAAAAATTGACAGTGGTTAATTAATGATGAGTGACAGTTGATTTTCATTAATTTGCATTGTATCAAAATTAACCTGAATAATTTGATGATGAAAATTATTTTAATATGAGGGGTATAAAAATCGAAATTACAAGTAAATAATAATGCAGGATTCAGTAATTACAATCAGAACATTAGAGTGTGATATATGTAGTCGCTTTGATTCTATTATGTTAAGTATTGATGAAATTAGAGTGAGATCAAAATCAACTGATATGGGGATTGGTGCCTATTCTATTGTACATTCGGATCATACACGTATTATTTATTTTGATGAAAAGGGAGAATATCTCGGGGATACTATCGCATTATCCTCCGAAGATATACCAGAACACCTCCAGACTCAACCGTTACCATTTTATATCCGCAACTCAAAAAAAATGTCCTTGTTCAAAAAAATAAGAAAATCACTCTTTTCTAAACTTCATAATCGAGATTTAATAATAACAATTACTGGGCCCTCTAGAGCAGGAAAAACCTCACTTGTTCGTTATTTAGAAACCCTTATTCCAGAACGAGATTCTGTTATCATCCCATCTGTGCCAACAATGGGAAAATCCACAAAACATATCAAATTAGGTAAATCAACAATAAAAACAGTAGATATGGGCGGCCAACAAGATTTTTGGGAACTTTGGGAGGCAGCTATCCAACAATCAAATGCAATTTTTTTCATAATAGATGCAACTTCAAATGATTTACTTGAAGTTGCAAAATCATTTGAAAGAGTTATTCAATACAGAGATCAAACCATCCCGATCCTTGTATTAATGAATAAAAAAGACCTATTATTAAGGGGCGAAGCAAACAAGTTTATTTCATCCGGTGATTTTTTAACACTTACTAACTTGAAAATTCCTATTTCAAATGTAGTAAGTCTTGAAACAAGCATTTTTGAGGGTATTGTCTACGATAAGGCGGAATATGAGGAAATACCACTAGCAGAAGTAATTTCATCATTTTTAAATGATTATTGTGCCTGAGGTCAGGATCAAAAAATATTATTTTTTTTGTCAGACCAAATTTGGACTCCATGGACTCTTATTTTTCCTGGGGAGATCTTGCTACTACTAATCCCTAGTTTAACAACATTTTGAGATACTCATTATCCCTAATCACCACCATGATGAAGTAAGAAAATATTTAAAGTAGTTGAAACGGATGATGTTGATCTACTTATTGTATTATCAGGAATATAATATACTCAACGAAAATTAACTTTATAGTATCGTCAATGAAGACAAAATTTCTAAATGTAAAATTCTTTTAATCTCTGTAATCCTGTATTGATGATTTGCGGGGGAGCAAGATAAACTAATCTGAAATGATCCTGACCAAATTCCCTGCCAAACCCAGACCCATGTACAAGTAATGTTTTTTTCTCATTTAAGAATTCTAGAACAAATTCCTTATCATTCTTCCACTTTGTCGCATCTAAATTTAACTTTGGAAAAATGTAGAACGCAGCTTTAGGGGTTGTAGTTGTTATTCTATCTATTTCATTCAGTCTTTTTATAACAAGATCTCTCCTTTCCTTTAATTTTCTTTTGACATCAAATAAATGGGGAGGATCTTTAGTTAGTCCCATCACCGCAGCTTTTGAAATGGGAGTATTCGGTGATAATCTGATTCTACACAATTTTTTAACTCCCTCCCAGACATTTTCTAATTTATCATGATTATCTAGTTTAAACCCGTATGCCGCTCTCCAACCAGGAGCTAAAAATATCTTGGAAAATCCATTAAAAATCACTGCTGGAACATCAGCAGCGATTGATGAAAAAGACTTATAATTCCCTTCAAATACGAGTTGATCATAAATTTCATCACTCATAATCACCGCATCAGTTTCACCTACTAAATCCCTGATTTCTCTTAGGATTCTTTCTGAATAAACAGCTCCAGTAGGATTATTTGGATTTATAAGAACCACAATTTTTGTCTTATTAGTAAGTTTAGATCTTATATCATCTACATCCGGTATCCAATCCTCTTCTTCAATACATCGATACGCAACAACTTCTGCATCTGCAGCCTCTCCCACACTTTTATATGCAGGATAAGACGGCCCAGGTACGAGTATTCTATCACCGGGATTTAAGAATGAAAAAAATGTAAAAAAAATCCCCTCCGAAACTCCCTGAAAGTAAATTATATCGCTAGAATTAATATCTATGCCTTGTTTGTTCCTCTCATAATTTGCTATTTTATCTCTTACAAATTTGTCCCCGATTGATTCTGAATAATACCCATCGCTTTTGTATTTTATTAAAGCATTTTGCATGACATCAGGAACTTCAAAATCAAATTTGATTGGATCACCAATATTGAATTGAATTACATCATGACCCTTTTCTATTAATTTATTTGCTAATAGTTGAACATCTCTAATTGCGTATTCGATTCTTCCAATTCTTTCAGAAACTTGCACATCTTGAGTATTGGAAAAAATTATATGATGATATGGAACATAGCAAAGATAAAAAGTAAATTTTCGAAAATATAAGTGAAAATTATATAATTCATTGCATTAACAAATTGATTGATTTGTGACAAGCTAATGAACCAATTCATAATCATTAAAAAAGTGAAACAAAGGCTCAAATTGAAGAACCTTGACTGAAAATACATCGCCTGAGGATAAATTGGATGAACGACCAGATGATCAATTGGCTTTTTCTAGAATCAAAACTGAGATCGAAAATACGGCAAAAGACAAAGCAAATGAAATTCTTCAAAACTCAAAACTCTCAATTGAAGAAATTTTATCCACTGCTGAAGAAAAAGCAAATATGGCAAAATCAGACATAATTGGATCCGCTCGCAATCAAGCAATCAATGCAAAAATCAGAGAAATCTCAAGAAGGAAGCTTGCATTGAAAATGGATTACTTAGAAACTCGTGAGCAAATAATTAACGAGATTCAACTTGAGACCAAATCCAAATTGCAAAAATATACGCAAACAGAAGATTATTCAAAATTTATGCAAATGCTAGTGAAAACTAGCGGGATAAGCATCGGTGGTGGTCAATTAAAACTTCATTTACGAGCCGAAGACAAATCTCATTTTACAAAGGATTCTCTTTCACAAATTGCAAAAGATATACATAAAGAAACCAACCAAGAAACCAATATATCTATTTCATCTGAAGCCCTTATAACTATGGGTGGCATAAAATTGATCCGGCATGACAATCGGTTATTTGTAGACAATACTTTTGAGAGTCGACTTGAAAGAGAAAAAGATTCAATTAGAGTTGCGTTACAAGAGGTACTTAGTTGATAACTACGAAAATATTTAACTCAAGTTTAATAATAGGCATATTATTTTTAATAATCTTATTAAGTACAACGCCGAGTTCAGGAGATACGATTAATGGATTTTCAGGTTCAATTTCATCTAATAAAATAAAACAGGGGGAGACACTTACTTTTTCGGGTTCCATCTCTAGCGTAGAAATTCGTAGTCTCAGGTTATTCTCGATGAATATTTCATTTGAAAAAATACAACCATCATCACAAGATATGGATCTTCTAAATATATCTCGATTATATGGAGATTCAGGCATCCCATTGAAATATAACAGCACTTTTACAGATGTTATAAAATCGAAAATATCATACGACATTGCCGAATATAATGTTTCGATATATTTTAACTATGGCGAAGGTGGTGATACTAACGAGAATTGGAATATTACATATGCTCTAACCAATCAAATTGTAGAAATCACAGGAACAACTGAATCTCTAAGATATGCTAGGTGGTTTGCCATCGGTCTAGGAACTATAACCGGAATTTTTATCATTATAATGTTGTATAATAAGATCATGAAAAGGTAATAATTGAGTTTATATTTTTTCACCTAAATAGATACCACTAATTAAAAAACCCGTATGGCCCACATTTCGTGTTGCAGGTCTAATTGCTCCTTTTTTTAGCTGGATTTCCCTTTCTATTAATTCAATAGCATTAATCTCTCTAAAATTAAACTCTTCAAGCGATAAGATAGTTTTTTCGATCTGATTATATGTCGGTAAAAAAATCACAATTCTCCCAGAAGGTTTCAAAATCGAAGTGACATTGCCGATTATATTCCACGGATCCGCTAAATCAAATATAACTGAATCAGCTCGTCCAGGAATTAATCCTTCTTCAATCACATCTCGCTTGTGATGTTCTACATTAGAGATTCCCATATTGTTGAGATTTTGAATAGCAATATTCTGCGCTTGAGCTCTTTTTTCATGTGTTATTATTTTTCCTAGTGAACCAACGAATCTTGATAATATTGCCGTCAAAGCTCCACTACCAGTACCTGCCTCATACACCGTATCATCAGGCTTTATATCCAACAATAATATAATTGCAGCTGCATCTTTTGCGTAAATAACCTGACTTTCATGTTTAAAAGCATCAATCCAATCTCTAATTGCAGGCGTGAGTGCCATTAACGGTATCCCTTTATTGGTAGTTACACTATAGCCATGTTTCATCCCTACAAGGTTGATAAGATTGAAAAAACCATAATTGCAGTGAAAATCCTCATTCACAATTTTTTTTAACCAACGTCTGCGTTTATCGTAAACTAGTAACACGTAATCATTTAAACTAAATTCATTTTTCATATTATCACCATTTGAATGTATTGAGAAAAAAACGATATTAGTTTAACCTGATAATGTAATAATTTATCATACTTTTTTATCATAATATCCCACTTTTCGTATACCGAATGCTTTTGGTCCTCCCTTTCCTAAACGGTTCCTGAGCTGCTCTGCTTCATCTTTATCGATTTCGGATCTGGAAAGGCAGAATACAATAATCTCCTCACACTCCTCCGGAGTGCTTGCTCGTGCTAGAAAATCAGTAACATTTGGATTATATCCCCGGAAATAAGGTATTTTGGTGGTGGGTCTATCTTCATCTTGTGAGTGTGTTACAAGTTGACCTAAGGTTGTACCTCCATTTTTAATCTCATCAGTAAGAGCTTTGAACTTTTTCTCCATCTCCTCTATTGTAAAACCAGTGAATTCAGATTCAGTGTCTTTGGTTTCTTGATGATGATCATCCATATATTATAAGAAAATTTTAGTACTAAATAATATATTGATATTGTTATTCATCATTTCTATTTACTTGATTGCAGAGAGTACCTTAATAATATCACCATTTTCAACCTCATAAGTTGCAGATATTCTCTTATTTGACTTATTAGCTAAGATGCCATGAATAAATGCCTTGGCTAAATCACTATGAACCTTTCCAGCAAGCTCTTTTGCTGTAGTACCCTTTTGTACAAGAAAAACATCAGGTAAAATACGTCCATCTGTATCTGTAAGATGTGTTGTATCATCTACAGGAAAAACAGCCAGTAATTCCAGTACTCCAAAAACACATGTTTCTAGGAGTTTCATGACTCCAGTGGTTTTACCCTTATCTAGTATTCTTTTTTTTATTGCTAATATTGTATTCAATTTTGGATCTGTTTTATTTTTTAAAATGATGTCAAAGGTAGTAGAACCAGGAAAATATTTTATCCACTTTTTTTCATTACCCTTTCTCAGTACTAATTCTGCTAATCCAGTCGTTTCAACAATATCGATGTCGGAGTATTCTGAAATAATTTGAGAGATATTTTCAATGGCATTCGGTTTATCAATTTTATTTCCAGCGATTATAATGGGCATTATATTTTCACGAATTTGTGAGGCTAAAACAAGTTTTTCTTTTTCTTTCCAATCTCGTGGATTGACATTATCTAATTCAGAGAGTTTTAATGCTTCTTTTATTTGAAAAAGGTTGGTTCCAAGCCCAGAAACGGTTTCTTGTAATATTTCAGCGAGTTTTGATTGATCGGAGTCCAATCTTTTGCAGATCCTATCCCAATCCTTAAAGAGAATATTCGATATCCATGCGGCTAACTCTTCATTTAACCATGTTATATCATTTACTGGTCTATAATTTTCAGTTGGATTACCTTCAGCATCGGTTGCTCCAGAAGCATCAACCACATGAATAAGAACATCTGCCCTACGCAAATCATCCAAGAACTGGTTTCCCATACCATTCCCCTTTGAAGCTCCAGGTACTAAACCTGCAACATCAAGCATTTCAATCGGTACTAATCTGTTTCCGTCATCACATTTTCCATTCTTTGGATCACATGATTGTTCCAGGTTCTTACATGGGCAAGTTACACTTACATACCCTACTCCTCGATTTGCTTCGATTGTTGTAAATGGATATTCACCCATTTTTGCGTCCGTCATGCAAATTGCGTTTAACATGGTTGATTTTCCACTTGATGGTTTCCCAACGATTCCGATCAACATAAATTGCTACAAGCTTTGAATGAAAATATCTTATCAAAATAATTTGTCACTAATACGGATATTATGAATTATTTTTAACTAACTTAATGTCAAAGTTATTGCTATGACCATTTTGTAAAAAATCAATTTTTTTCAACAGAAATCAACACTTTAGTTCCTTAGAAATCAGGTTCTGATAAAAGAAAATTGTAATCATTATTTTTTAATCATATTCGTACCGATTTATCAATAAACCAAAAGGTTTCTGTAAACAATTGTGAAAACCGTTGTCATTGCCGATGAGTTGCATTCACTAGCAACTG
>CAZRLL010000003.1:0-20346 GCA_964600735.1 uncultured archaeon | reverse complement strand
ACTGAACTATTATATGATAGCAACTTCAATGTAATTGATGTCAGTTCTGAAAGGGATAAGATTTACTCAAATTTGAAATCAGCAGATGCGTTGATCGTCAGAAGTGCTACTAAAGTTACTAAAGAACTCTTAAATCAAGCGCCGAACCTTAAAATTGTTGGTAGAGCAGGAGTTGGATTGGACAATATCGATTTAAACGCTTGTAAAAATAGGAATATTAGGGTTGTAAATTCCCCCGAGGGTCCTTCTACCTCAGTTGCAGAATTAACACTAGGACTAATCATTACCGCATCAAGGAAATTTGGATTAGTGTATCATGGCACTAAAGAGGGTAGATGGCCTAAAAAATATAAGGGAAGAGAATTATTCGGCAAAAAATTAGGTATTATAGGATCCGGAGCAATCGGTGGATTATTGGCAAAATACTGTATTGCGCTTGGGATGGATGTTTTGGCATATGATATAGTCAAAATCCCAGAATTAGAAAATCTAGATCGATTTAATTATGTTAGTTTTGATAAATTGCTTTCTTATGCTGATATAATTTCAATTCATGTCCCATTATTACCTGATACCGAGAACCTACTTAACAAGAGCGCATTTATGAAAATGAAAAAAGGGGTGATAATTGTTAATACTGCAAGAGGAGGAATTATTGATGAAAATGCTCTGCTTGAAGCGATAGACGCTAAAATTGTAGCTGGAGCCGCTCTAGATGTCTTTAAAGTTGAACCCGTGGTTCTAGGTGATCCAATATTGTCTAGCCCACACATTTTTACAACTCCACACATCGGAGCTCAAACAATTGAGGCTGGAGAAAAAAATGCTAGAATTGTATGTGAAAAAATAATTGATTTTTTTGAATGAACAATCACAACTTCAATAGGCATCAATTAATTTGGAGATATAGATACTTTTGTTTGAGAAATTTAAAAACCCAATTGATAAAATATTAATTGAAAAAGGTATTTCAACTTCTTACAAACTATTAAAGCCACCATCATCTGATTTGGGTGATTTTTGTTTAGTTGTAAATCAGATCTCAGGAAAGATCGATCCAACTATTTTAGGAGAATCCTTGGTTAAAGAAATGAAAAAAATTGAGGACATAGATAAATTAGCCTTATTCACCACTAAAGGAAAAAAAAAGAAAAGCGGAATTATTTATCTAAATTTCTCGATAAAGAAAGACAAAAAACGTGAATTGCAAATCTTCTTTATTGAATCTGTATTAGAATTAATCTTTTCACCAAATTACGGATATTCAGAGGTGAATAAAGGGAAAGTTGCTGTTGTTGAACATACGTCAGCCAATCCAATTAGTCCCTTACACGTTGGCAATCTGAGAAACAGTGTACTAGGTGATACTTTTGCCCGAATCCTTGAAAGAACAGGATATAAAGTATATCGTATCTTTTATGTTAACGATGTTGGTTTACAAGTTAGCTTTGTAATTATTGGATATGAGATTGTTAAAAATAAGCATATAAATCCTCCCATTAAATTTGATCTTTGGTTGGGTCAAATTTATGCAATAATGAATTATTTTTTTACCATTCAGGGAATTAAAGAGGATAATATGCTCTTAGAAATATCTGAAGACCCTTATAGTTTTACTAAAAGTGAAATGACTGGATTACTAGATTTAAAAACGAAATCACTCGAAGAAATTGATAAAATTTATCAAAATCTAAGCAAACTCGAGCATCCAAATAAGAGTGATAAGCATCAATTGCAGGAATTAAAGCGAAGGGTAAGTAGAAGTAAAACAGAGATAAAAGATATGGAGAAGTTATATAATAGTGGAATTGATTTAAATCAAAGATATCCCGAATTATATAAAATTCTGCATGAGGGAATTTTAAAAATTGACCTTAGGAAGAAGACTGCAAAATATCTTAGAGCTTATGAGAAAAACAGTTCAACAAAAATTACTTCACTTTTCAAAGAGGCAGTTAATTGGATATTATCATCATTTCAATGGACATTGAGAAGATATAAAATCGAATTTGATAAATTTGACTTTGAATCGGATGTCACAGCGAGTGGACTTCCTGATTCAGTAATTGATCAATTAGCCGATTCAAAAAATGTAGTTTTCACAGAAGGTAATGCAGTTCGGTATTCATATCCAGATGAGGTGATGAATGATTTCTTTAATGAAACTGGTTTATCAAAAAATGATTCTCCAATAAAAGGAAAAATTCCTGATTTACAACTTCGAAGGAGTGATGGTACTGCGTTATATGCTGCTAAGGATATTGCCTACTCAATTAAAAAATACCGTGATTACTCACCTGATGTGATTTATAATGTAATAAGTGCGGAGCAATCATTGCCCCAATTTCAGTTATTACTTCCATTATTCGAATTGGGTGAAATCGAGATAGCTAAAAGAATGAAACATTATTCATACGAAAACGTTGAATTACGTGGAAGACAAATGAGTGGTCGTTTGGCATCTTATGTTACAGCTGATGAGTTCTATGATGAGACATTGATACGTGCAAGAATGGCCAAACGAACTGCAGATAAACAGAGATCTAAAACCATTCCAATCGATGATGATGCTTGGAATAAAGAAAGTGAAATGTTAAGAGCCGTAACGTTGGCAAGTACAAGGTTCCCTCTTCTTGAAACCTCACCAAAAAGAAAAATTGAACTCGATCTGGATCGAGAATTAGATTTCAGGAGAAATTCAGGTCCATTTGTACAGTACGCTCATGCAAGAGCCAGTGGTGTAATTCGTAAAATTCAGAAGGAGAAACAAATAAAAGTTAGCTCTAAAATCGATCCTTCCTTAATTGCAACAGATGAAGTTATAGACTTACTTGAGCATATTAAGGAATTACAAGAAAAAATTCTACAGGCTTCAGAAAATCAAGATCCATCAATTATTGCAATATGGACATTTCAGTTAGCCCAGAAATTCATGAAATTTTATGAGAGAAATCCCGTCTTTCGAGCAGAAACTGAAGAATTATTAGTAGCAAGATACATGCTTGTGCAAGCCATACGCAAAGGAATTGCATCTGGATTGAATATTCTAGGGATATACGCAGCAGATCAGATATAAGTTCCAATTTAATTTGACAATTGGATTAATTTGCTAATATGAATTCATCCATTTAATAATCCATCAATTTACCGTTAATAAATGAACGAGTTTCTCATTCGTTACCTTGGGGATAAAAAATATTCAGTATTTTACTATTCGAGTGGTGAACAATTATATTCTATGAAGTTAGTGAAGGTAAAGCTTTTTCTAAACAAAGTTATTATTTGTAAAACAGATGCAAGTTCTGCTCTCGGATATATGTATCCGAATATTTTAACAAAAAGAAAATGGAAATATTTTAACCAAGAAGGTATAAACATTGGCCAACTTAAATTTCAATGGAATATTATTGGAAAAAAAATTACATTATCATATATGAATCATGAATACGAGGGAAAGGAATATATCAAAGATAAATTTATTTTAAAGGAAAAAAGATCAGCAAAATGGTGCCTTGCAATCATAAAAAAATCTTCTCTCCCAAAGAAAGATTTCCTTATCGAAGATTATTCTATTATCCCGATCGAATTTTCGATAATTTCAGGTTTATTAATTGATAACATATTAAAAAAAAGGGATTAAAATTGGATTAAAACTCTCAATACGAGCATTTATATGAGTGAAAGTGAATGAAACTTTGAGATTGTATCGTACAGAACCTTAAAAATTTCATATTTGAGTTATATATCAAATTATATCAAAATAAATATTAATTTATAATTATTATAAAACAAAAACGGAGAAAATTAGTTGCAACCAATTAAATTAAAGGTGGATGAGGCACGAAAAAGTGATGTAGGAAGACAAATTGCACGAATTCCTGCAATAGTTGCAGATTCTTTGAATTTAAAGACTGGTGATATTCTCGCAATAACTGGAAGGAGAACTACCTACGCAAAGGTTTGGCGAAGTTCTCCTGCCACTATCACTCCTGATTCTATAAAAATCGAGCCAATAACTAGAAGAAACGCTAAAGTAAATCTCGATGACTTTGTCGAAGTACAACCAACATCAGTTAAAATGGCAAAAGAAGTGCATTTGCAATCAATTCAAAAAGTAAATATTACAGGTGATCTTACACCCTATCTGATCCGGGCGTTGATTGATCGAGTCGTAACAAATGGAGATATTGTGGCAATAAATACCGGGTTTGGTGGTATATTATATTTACAGGTTGCCTCTGCAACTCCAACTGGCCCAGTAATATTTGGGGAAAATACCAACCTCATTTTTATTACTGATGAAAAGCAGAAGGTTATCCTTGAAGACGATGTAAGTGTCGATCAGAATAAAATTCATAAAATTAGTTACGAAGATATCGGGGGACTAGAAGAACCAATTAGGAAAATTCGTGAAATGGTTGAATTACCTTTAAGATATCCTGAAATTTTTGAACGGCTAGGCATGCAACCCCCTAAAGGAGTTTTACTATATGGTCCACCCGGAACAGGTAAAACATTGTTTGCTAGAGCAATCGCAAGTGAAACAAGCTCTCATTTCATTAATATTGGTGGTCCAGAAATAATCTCAAAATACTATGGTGAGTCGGAAAATCGATTGAGAGAAATCTTTGATGAGGCAAAAAAACAAACCCCGTCAATAATATTCATTGATGAAATCGATTCTATCGCCCCAAAACGTGAAGAAACTAGTGGAGACGTGGAAAGAAGAATAGTTGCACAGCTCCTTTCATCAATGGATGGCTTAGAAGCTAGGGGAAACGTGGTTGTAATTGCAGCTACCAATCGTCCAGATAGTATTGATCCAGCATTACGTCGACCTGGGCGTTTCGATCGAGAAATCGAAATCGGCATACCAGACATCTCTGCCAGACATGAGACCCTAAGAATCCATACCCGGCGCATGCCATTAAACAGCGACGTCGACTTAATGCAGTTAGCTAACAGAACCCATGGCTTTGTTGGTGCTGATATTGAAATGGTCGCCAAAGAAGCGGCATTATCAGCACTTAGACGATTTCTGCCCGGAATAAATCTATCAGATACAAATAACTTAGATTTGCAAACACTTGAAAAATTAAATATCCAAATGAGTGATTTTGAGCAATCATTGAAATCAGTATTCCCATCCGCACTGCGAGAGGTATTTATTGAGATTCCTAATGTAACTTGGGATTCAATAGGTGGACTAAATAAAATAAAAAATTCCTTGAAAGAAGCGATAGAGTGGCCGTTGAAATACCAATCAATTTACGCTGCCCTCAACGCAAAACCCCCTGTTGGAGTATTATTGTATGGACCACCGGGGACTGGAAAGACAATGCTAGCAAAAGCAGTCGCGAATGAGTCAGATGCTAATTTTATATCAATTAAAGGTCCTGAACTCCTCTCAAAATGGATTGGGGAGTCAGAAAAGGGAGTTAGAGAAATATTCCGAAAAGCACGGTCTGCCGCGCCATGTGTGATTTTCTTTGATGAGATTGATTCAATTGCCAGCCCACGTTCAATGTCATCTGGAGATTCAAATGTAACAAAACGGGTAGTATCCCAATTATTAACTGAGATTGATGGATTGGAAGAGATGAAAGGTGTTACCATATTAGCAGCTACGAATAGACCAGATCTGATTGATCCAGCTCTGCTTCGACCAGGAAGATTTGATCAGGTCATTTTTGTCGGGAATCCAGATATTGATACTCGAAAGTCGATTTTTAATGTTCATCTAAATGGAATGAATTTGTCAAAGGATATTGATAAAAATTATTTAGCAGAAATTACCGACGGATATTCGGGTGCCGAAATTGCTCAAATTATCCAAAATTCTCGAATGGTTGCCATAAGAGAATTTGTAGAACGTGGTAGTTCAAACGGGGAAGGAATTGATGAGAAATTGATCAAAAAATTAATGCTCACAAACGATCATATTAATGCTGCATTTGAGAATCGTGAACCAAAAAAAACAAAATCATATAAATACGCTCCTGCTGGTATTTCTGACTTGACTGATATTGATATTGTCTAAATGAAGATTTGTATGGTAAGAATGATCCCCAAATATTGAAAAACTAGAGTCTTTCCAAAACTTTCTTTATTCATTTTATTAAACGCATAAATAATCCACTCTAAGAGATAGATAACAATGGCTGATCTGAAAATAGACCAAGTTTTAGAGATTCTAAGTAACCAGTATAGAAGAGAGATTCTTAGACTATTAACAATAAGTGATAGGTATGCTTTTGAATTATCTAAAACACTAAATATTTCCCAACGTGCAGTCACTAATCATTTAAAATTTTTACAAGATACTGGGATAGTACAATCTGAGAAAAGAAAATCGACTAAAGGTCCTGAAAGAGAGTATTTTCAACTTGATCAAACAGTAATTTTAAGTCTAACAGTTGCACCAAATTTATTCTTAGCAGCGGTTAGGTCTTTGGCTGGTGATATCCCATCTCAACCCCCTATTACCCCTTCAATGCAACTTGGAGTATCCAAAACTTCGTCTTTAACTGAGGTGTTGAAAGAAGGATTACAGCTATTGCCCCAGATCCGAGAAGGGTTAGATCTACTTCAAGCTCAACAAAGTAAATTACTAAGGGGGTACCAAGGTTTAAGAGGTCATTTAACCGAACACCTGGAGAAAAATGGGTTCAAGCCAAAAGAAATTCGTTTAATACTGCTCCTCATTGAAAATGATGGAATAGCTACTCAAAATGAAATTGAATTAGCAATTGGAGATTTTCGCGACGTGTTTCGACCTCTTGAGCAAAAGGGAATAATTAATAAGAAATTGAGTACTGAAGACGATGATTTCTCATATACATTAATGCCAAATAACATTTAATCTTCATTTCAAATTTACTCCAATTAACATAATTTCCTATATTGTCCCTGAAATTAATAATCTAAATGAATAAATAATCGTGTAAAGGATGATTAAGTATTCGAGTACCCAAAAACTAATCATCATTTTCCTTGTATTTTTGTTTAAGAATGGTTTACTAAGGATGTAGGCAATTATTAATGTAATTACCATTGAAAATTCAGCAGTATACCTACTTGGATTAAAAAAAAACTGATTTGCAAATTTTGGTTGATTTTGTAATTCATCAATGATATAACTAGTTAACGAGGCTATTGATCCCAAGATCGCAGAAAAAAAGATAATCGCAGTTGTAATAAACACAAATTGAGTAGAATAAGCAGCCCATTTTTTTTTATGTATGTCCTCAACTTTTGGGAGATCTTTTGTAGCCTCAAGAAATTGTTTGAATATTTCTTTTGTAATTAGTGGATCGTTTTTGATTGCGATAGAAAAGAGAGCACCAAGTGCCTTATTTGGAGGATTTCCTTCAGATATCATTGGTAAAATGGATAATTCGATTGAATACACATCATGGAAATATTCCTTTAATACCACCAAAGTACCAAAAGGGTCAACTTCTAACTTTTGATAAAATTGTTTTATATCGTGTAGTGTGGCACCCCATCCAGTTAATTTATACGGATTCCTCATCTCAAAAGTCAAGAATTCAATAAGAATTATTAGTATTATCCCATTTAATATCATCACAGAGGGAGTAAAATAAAAAACAAAACCCAGAATTATAAAAATCACCGGTGCGCTTACTAAGATTACAAGTGATTTTGCTATTCTTTGCTCCATGTCTATTAATTCTTTTTCTGCATATGAAATGTCTGGAATCGCAAATACTAATTTTTCTGGAATTTTTTCCGCAATTAATTCTACTGAATGATCGAAACGATCAACCTGATTAAGTATTGATCTGACTTCGTAGTTGTTAATTTCATTTGAATAACCAAATAAATCCAAAATCTGTATAAGTTGGTTGTATAGCCAGTCTTTCCTTTCTCTATCTAATTTTTGTCGTTTTTGAAGAATGAACAGGATGCGATCCCTTAAAGCAACGATGATTGTACAAATAAAAATGTACAACAAGTATTTCACTGAGGGGGTATAAAAACTAATTTCCAATAAGAATGAAAGTAAGATAAACAAAAAATAGTACGCAGTATCTAATGATATTGATCTATAAATTCTCTCTTTTTTGTATTTCCTCAAATAATCACTTCAATTTTTTCTCCATTTTCAAGACGAATTAGCTCAATCGTTCGTAATATAAATTTATTTTTTACAAATATTCTTCCTGTAACTACAATGTAGTCTATTGCACCTATCAAATCTTCACTTAATTGATGGCTAGCTGTCCATCGAGAAATTAATCCATCATAATTCCTTGCATGAGTTGTGGCAATACCTCGAATTCCAGCTGCAAATGCTTCAAAAGTAATTTTTGTATCTTGAGAATTTTGAATCTCACCCAAAAACACATAATCTGGGGAGCGGTGAAGCAGTCTTGAAATTTCATCTCCCCGGTTAAATAATTGATTATTTTTGCCAATTGAAGGCATGGAGTACCTTATATTCATTGGGAATAACTCGATGGGTATATTTACTTCATGTGCATCCTCTAGAATTATTAACCTCCATGAAGGATCTGTATGAAGTAATAACGCATTTGCTAAGGTAGTTTTTCCGGAACCTGGTTCACCAGCTATTATTATATTTTTTCTCTCTTGTATTGCTTTGATTAGGGTTTTAGCTATGTTTTCAGATACTTGTAATTGTTTAACTAATTCATATGTAGTAATTGGATTTTTAGGGATTCTTCTAATATTAAATGCTGGCGAGAATGGTGTTCTTGGGGGTATTTGCATAGATATTCGAAAATTACCCAAATCAGTTATCATTCCTGTTTTTAACGTGGGGTTTATAGAGGATAATACTTGCCTTGAATTAAGTTCGGATTGTAATTTTAATGATGCCCAAAATTCTTCACTGAATATCTGGTTTGTTAAACACCTGCCATATTGACGGTGGGTAATCGTCAATGGAGTCCCAATTTCACCACAAAAAGCTTCAGTAATTTCATCATCACTAAATAATAAAAAAAATTCTATCAGGTCTAAGGCTGACCACGCCAAGGCTTGAACTAATAATGTTTTGTTAGAATCAAGAATTTTAGTTTGAGCGATGCTTCTCAATTGAATAAGTTTTTGATAAATAGGTAGTGGAGGTCCTCCATTCTTATTTCTAAGATTGATATATTTGTTCTGTATTTTCATAACACTGGTTTCAAATGTGTATGGCTTGTTAAGTTGAATTATATATTTTGTGAGATGACTATCATTTTCAACAATTTGTACATCTATCATTTGATACCTCTGAGATTTATAGCTCTCATCTGAAAGCATGATTTTATTGGTTGACCTAAAGTGTATCATATTCTAATAATATAAACTGATGATTATTGTATTGATATTGAATTAACGGTATTTTAAAGGGTAATGATAATTTATATTATGGAGGATCAATCCATATTTTACCTATTTTCAACTCTTTTTTTAATTGCAGCCTCATATCAAGATTTCAAGACTCGATACGTATCAGATCAAATTTGGATAGCACAATCGATTTCGGGAGTTTTATTATTACTCTTTTTTTTACTTGGATTACCAAGATCTCATGTATTCCACTATTTATTCCTAATTTTGCTTAATTCAGTCACTAGCATAATTATTGCGATGTTTTTATACAATTCAAATTCATGGGGAGGGGCAGATAGTAAATGTATCATTGCTTTGTCACTGACCAATCCATTATTAAATTACGAAAGCTCAGATATATCCATTATAAATGTTATACCACCAGTAATCTTTTTGCTATTTAACTTATCAATAATATTGGTTTCCTATAGTATTTTTTTATTTTTAGCGAATAGTTTCCATTGGCTTAAAACCAATGATTTATTCTCAGGAAGGTATTTAACAAGAAAAGAGAAAATTGGAATTCTATTTTTTGGATTAAGAGTAAATGGATCAATTGAAAATAAGATTTCCCATATAAAAATCCTTGAGACTATAAATTCATATAATAATTTTAATTTAAAACAAAAGCAGATTTTTCCCATGACTGATGAAGATTTTGAAATGAATCGAATCCAGGGCATCAACAATGTTAGTAATAAACTAGCATGCAATTATAACAAATTTATTTGGATCAAACCATTACCTCCAGGAATTGTTATCATTTTCTTCTCTTTCCTTCTTTTCATTTTGATTGGAAGTCCTCTTGAGCAGATAATATTTTTATATTTATCAATTATTGGTTGAATATTGATAATAATATGAATCAAACTAATTGCGGATTTTATAAGCTAAATTTTCAGGTATCTTGTTGATAATATTTCCAATGATATTATTTTTAATTGGAGTTTGACTGATACCTAGATTGCTAAGCACCTTGTTTCTATTGATATAATTTGTGTTCAATTGTACAAGATTTCCAGTTAAACGGGGGTTCAGTTGCAGCATTTCAAAAATATAATCTTGTGTTTTCATTAATTCAACAATTGTATTCGATGTTATTTCGAGAGTAAGAAATTGTCTAAACCCTAATTTCTCCGACGCAATTATTAATGAAATGTTATTATTTATTAGTGACTTTAATGTATTTCCAAAACCACCTCTAATTTTAATCTTCTTAAATGACAATAATGTTTTATATTCCTCATTGGGCAACTTAATCATTCCATTGTCACATAATTTGAAGGTGATCTCTCCTTTTAACGAGATAGGAAAATGTATTTTTTGCAGTTCAATAATTTCATAGCTTGATTGCAGATTAAATTTATTGAAATTTCTATCTGTTTGTTCAAATGCTGTCATAGAGTTGCTAATTAAGAACTGAACCATTTCAAATCCTGATCCTATGGATGTGTGAGTTGATACTATGGTTCTGATTTGATGCAGAATTTCATTAGATTTCACTTCTAATGAATCTAAATTATAATCAAATATTGTTACTAATACTATACATGTATTCTTTTGAAATTTTAAAGTAGCATATGGTGCTATGCTTGAGAGTAATTCCCAAAGTATCGCTAATTTATCATGCTTCAAGTTTAATGAGGTTCTCATAATTTTGTAACCAATTACAAAGATCCAACCCGTTGGAATTTGAATTATCAATTAATATTTATTCTGATTTTCATATTTCAACCAATGAGTATTATTAATTACCATGGTTTAGTATCACAATAATTATTATTAGATACATGATAATTAGATAGAATATCAATATCCCCGTGATGAGAAAAAAAATTACTCCTCTGTTTTTATTTAAAAACAAAATACATCCCTATTAAATTATTGATTTTTTATACAAATTGAAATTAGCGGTGAGAATAGTATTATTAATACACCCAATAAAACCACTGAACTAACTAGAGCTTCAAAAGTTTCCATGTATGCTCTATTGGAATTCCTAATATTATACACATTTTTTAAAATTGATTTCAATTGGCACACCGACCCTATAAAAGACATAAGAGCAAAACAACAGGCAAACCGACTATAAATACCATTGTGATTGAGAAAAAAGTAAAAGCAATAAGAAAATCCAAGGATTCAATTAATCCTTTACTATTCACCCCATAATATTTTACGTTTCAATTAAAAAGTACTTAAATTTGTATTAACTTTCCTGTAACACAACAAGTGGTTGCATTGTAAATGTTATTGGTTCTTCTGGATGCATTGCTGCTGTCAACTGGGCAAAATATCGGGCGACGATAAAGCCCTTGTCACTAAGAGAGTATTGTTTTCTATGGTCTTGAATTACTAGATTTGAATTAATAAGTGGTTTAAGATGATGAACCAATAATCCCGTATTTTTTACCTTTAACTCATTTTTTAGAGTCGTAAATCTTTTATTTCCCGATTTCAATGTATGCATAATTTGTATTCTCAGGGGGTGGCTAAATGGGAATATTACTTCATCATAAAGTTCTTGTGGTGAAAAATCCAGTTCTCCAATATCTGAAGGAACTTCTCTGGCAGAAAAAAGAGCAGAAATGTCTTTTGCAACCTCTTTGTGTCTGTTTAAAATTCTTAAAATTTTAATCCAATCTTGGGTACAATTAGCGATTTTTTTATTATCATTCGCGTTTTCTGTAGCTAAACTATTAAATTCTTTTAGAATTGAAAATGCATTAGCCATATCTCCCATTGTAAGTGCTTGAGTATACTTTGATATGTAATCTTTTAATAATGATTTACAAGCAATATCCGTTGAAACATGATATGAACAGTTAAAATTTCCAACTGCTTCGATAGCCTCTCTTTCTAAGAATCTACCAATCGAATTTAGATAGTTTAATTTTAAGTCCCGAATGATTGTTTCGTTTAATAAAGAGAATTCTTGTTTTAAAGGTTCAATTTCATCCTTTAGTGCCTTTTGTATCATGAGTTGTAATTCAGTATTCGTTGAGGACATTATTCAGTTTAATTGTTCGATTGGTTAGTAATAAATATTATCAAATTGATAATTCAAATAATCACAAATTTTACTATCTTTTAGTCAATCATGATTATCTAGATGTTATGAAAATCAAATTTTCTCACTTTAAGATCCTTCTAGGAAATTAAAATAGTAAAATTACTGTTTATTTGGTTTACTTTCATTCACCTCTAATTATCTTGAAAATATACGAACAAAGATACTTCCTGTCCATTCAGATTTATACTGTGTTTGCTGAAACCGATCCTTAATCAACATCTACCATAAGAATAATCATAATCGATTTTTTTATAATGACTACTAAGAGTAGAGTTGAGAATAGTAATGGATGTAATAACTGTGGATCAATTAATGATGTAACAACTAATGGCTATATTGTATGTACTAAATGTGGAACAGCAAAAGACCGAGAATACGTTGATCAGATCGCTATTTTTTCAAACGAAAAAACTAGTACCCAGCATACTTCAATTGGAAAAAATATCGATTTTGTAGGAGCACTAGGTTCACACATCGGTTATGCTTCTGGATATTTAATCGGATCTCGTGGGAAAAAACTTAGCCACAAGACAATCCAACGGTATCAACGAATTATTAAACTCCATCAAAATAGGGCTCGACTTGAAGGGAATGCAACCCACCTTCGTACTATGATTGCCTTCACAAGAGTTTTTAATTCACTTTCGATTTCGGTCGACATAAAATTTCGATCACTGCATCTTTACTGGAAACATGTAAATTCACTAAAACGAATTACAAATCATGTGCTATTAATAGCGTTATGTCTTCTTCAAGCCGTTCGGGAGGTTGAAAAAAGGGCACCAATTAGATTTTCAGAAATAATTTCCGCTTTTACGAATAATGGGCACCGAGTAACGAATAAAAACATTCTCAGACTCGCTCGGGAATTTGGTATTTCACTTTCTACGACTCGAAGAAAACCTGAAGATTATATTGAGAGAGTTTGTTACCAAATTAGAAGTAATAAAGAAATTTGCAATAAACTAGTAAGTAGAAGTATTTCTCCGGGACAGTACGAAACGATCCTGATTTTATTAGGGAATAAATTGCTGGAGCACCTTTCCCGAACTGAAAGGGGTGGAGTCCAACCCTACCCATTTGCAGTCTCAATAATTTACCTTGCTGATCGAGCTTTTGCGAAATATCTGAAAAGAAAACCAATTCTTACTCAAAAATTATTAGCAAATGCTTCGAGATCTGCTGAATTTACTATCAGGGATCATGTATATCGATTTTTAGGAGATCTTTACAAAAAAAATGAACACATTTTATTGAAATGTATACATAATCACACGAAAAAAGCTCCCTCTAGGAAATTATAATTTTTTATGACTCTAAATTTCGAGACCACGAAAAAGAATGCCATATTGTGAAAATAATAAAATGAAAATTGGTAGAATACAGGCATACAATCATCTAACTCAAATACTTATGGATTTATGAAGGAATCTCCTAGGTGACTTAAATTAAAATAAAAATTCTTGAAAATTTTGACACCAAAGCAGAAATTGCAATTGTTAATCCTCAGGATGATGACCCTCGTGATGGTCGAACAAATTTGACACAGTTAGCTACCGGTCATAGTAGACAATTAGTACACATAATTAGATCATCAATCGTTGATGCAGGAGAGGTAGGGGTTCCACTTAATGTTGCAAATCAGTTAGGAGTTAAGGATAATGATAAAATTACAATTAGGGCAAGAACCCGACCAATAAGTCATCCCATAATTATGAAAAAATATGATGGAAAACCATGGACCAGCGACGATATGAGGACTATTGTTGATGATATATATGCTGGTCATGTATCTGACCTAGAAATGGCAGCTTTTACATTAGCAATGCAATATGAGCCTTTGAATATCGATGAAACAGAATATTTAACCCGAGCTTTTACTCTTCATGGTGAACAGATACAATTTAATGAACCAGTTTACGATAAGCATTCAATCGGTGGTATTGCTGGAAACAAAGTATCACTTTTAATCGTTCCAATAATTGCTGCTGCAGGATTACTCATCCCTAAAACCTCATCTAGGGCAATAACATCCCCTTCGGGGACTGCTGATACCTTTGAAGTTTTGTGCAATGTTAATTTTAGTGCAGAAGAAATTCTCGAAATTGCACCAAAAATCAGAGGTATGCTAGTTTGGGGGGGGCAATTAAACCTCGCACCGGTTGATTCTGAAATAATAAGAAGGGTTGAACGTCCTTTATCATTGGATCCAGAAAGTGTTATTATTGCATCAATTTTATCTAAAAAATTATCGACTGGTGTGAAAAATATGGTGTTAGACATGCCTACAGGTCCAGAAGCAAAAATGTCTACCCGGGAGGAAGCCAAAAATCTCTCTCATTTATTTGTTGAAATTGGACGGAAAGTTGGAATTCAGGTTGAATGTGCCTTGACATATGCTGATCAACCCGTAGGACATGCAATTGGACCTGCATTAGAGGCAAGGGAAGCAATATATACCTTAATGGGGACAGGACCAAGATCGGTGTATGAAAAATCAAATGAGCTTGCAGGGATCCTTATTGAGATGGCCGGAATAGCTTCAAGAGGGCAAGGAGCTCGGATTGCTGAAGAAATCGTAAGATCTGGAAAGGCTTTGGAGAAGTTTTTTGAAATTGTAGAGGCTCAAGGTGGTGATAAGTCCGTAAAACCTGATGATATCCAGATTGGTCAATATACCGCAGTGATTGAAGCACTGCAAGATGGTTATATAGCATACGTTTCAAATTCTCAGGTAAAAGCAATTGCCTCAGCTCTGGGCTGTCCATCTGATAAATTATCGGGAATGGTGATCAAACATAAAGCAGGTGAGTTTGTAAAAAAGGGCGATCCAATATTCATATTATACTCTAGTCAAGAGAGCGCATTAGACAATGCAATTCAGATTGCAAATTTAAAACCTCCATTTCGACAGGAAGGAATGGTTCTTGAGAGAATTAGTTCCGGATCAATCGAATTGGATTAATATTTCATTCATTTATGATTTCTTAAAGGTGGAAAAAGAAATGAAAATATAGATTTCACATTTTCCAAATATGATGTAAAAAATAAATTTTCAATCAAATAATCCAATTTAAATTGTGGATGGGAGCAGAGGGATATATCCACCGGAATCCCGCAGGATTTCGCATTGAACCCCCGACCTTTACCAAGTCAACAGAACTCAACTACTGACTTACTGGTTTGTCTTTTGTATGACGGATCATACAAATCTGGAGCCAGTTGCGCTACCGGGTATCGTCAAATTTCTACTTTGAAATTTGTCTACGCTACACTCCCATCGAAAATACATATCATTCATAATTGGAAGTATGTATCTAATTGCTCAATAAACTTTGGTGGTTTTATTATTTTTGTTTTCTACAATTGTAGTTAGTGTAACTTAATCCACTCTAGATAGAACCATCATTAATTTTTACCTAGGGATAAAATATGTAACACCTAAGCATTAAGTCGTTTCTTATATTCCGACTTTTTATTATCTTGTAAAAATAATACTGTATGGATTGGAAACTTGTAATTCCAATATTAAACAATAAAATTAAAACTTTCATTATAGTATTCTCTGGGGCGGTCATTCAATGAAATTAACTAAATCTAATGTTTTCCACTTAAAATCAAGTCAAAATGATTCATATCCTGTATATACTCGCTGCAATAATAAAAGCAGTGCACACTGGGTAAAATACAATTTATTCAATTTTATCAAGGGGGAAGTATTTAATACAGAATTAAGTAAGGAAAAAAAAATCAATGGTAGACCATGTATTCGTTGCCAAAAATTGACACTCATGGACCGATGAGCAAAATATTAAAGCAATCGGTGACAATGATTTCATAAATTATTGCTAATACCAATTTTTCTATATCCTTTTTTGGCTGATCTATCTTCGTTTCATTTGAAAGTAACTATTTATTTTTAATCATTAGAAATCAAGATAGAATGATGCCAAAGTTTGATGATCCTGAAATAAAAAAGAAATACAAACCTGTGGATCGTCTATGGAAAAAATTACGTGTTGATAATCTTTGGCTTTGGATATTAAAATTACTACTGGAAAAAAATAAATATGCCTATGAATTAAGACAGGAAATAAAGGACCGATTTGGTTTTGAACCGGCAACAGTTACTTCATATGCAGTACTTTACCGATTAGAGCGATCAGGATTTGTCTCTGAAGCAAGTCAGAGCCTCTCCCCAAATAGAAAATACTATGAAATCACACCAAAGGGCGTTGATGCGTTGAAATATGCAGAAAAAATTATTAATCAAACCCTTGATGAATTATTCTCTGATATACCCGATTGGCCTATGAAAAGTGGCGAATAATTTATTTTGAAACTATGTCAACGCTGAACAATAGAAATTTCAGTTTTTTCCTTGTCTAGTAAGAATGCATCAATAGCTATCGCGACTTTTTTTCCCATCTTTATTGCTTCAATCGCGGTTGCAGGTCCTGATACGTTATCTCCCGCGGCAAAAACACCAAACACATTAGTGCTCAAAGTATTATTGTCCACCTCGAAATTGTGCCATTTACTTAAAATGAATCCTTCCTTCTCAAAGATAATGTGTTCTGGTTTTTGACTTATCGCTTGAATAATAGTATCAATCTCCACAATATATTCTGAATTTGGAATCGGGGAGGGTCTCCTTCGACCACTCTCGTCAGGCTCCCCTAACTCCATTTTTACTAATTTCACTGCCTTTACCTCACCATCTTCACCAATTATTTCAACTGGATTCGTTAAATAATTTATCGGTATTTTTTCTTCCTCTGTTTCGAAAATTTCCCCTTTTGTTGCTGGCATCTCTTCTCTTGATCTTCTATATACGATAAATGCCTCTGAATTCAAGCGATGGGCTACTCTTACTGCATCAATTGCCACATCGCCACCTCCCACAACACATACTTTTTTTCCCAGATCCATTTTCTTTCCTAAAGCAACTTCTCTTAAAAAATCAATTGCATGAATTGAGCCCTTTAATTTTTCACCTGGGATACCCATCCATTTGGGTTTATGTGCTCCGTGGGCAATTAATATCGCATCGAACCCCGATGCATTGAGAGAAAGATAGTCTATATCTTTACCATATTCTTTTCCCATACAAAATTTTATACCCAATCTTTCGAGTTGTTTGACTTCATTCAATAGCATTTTGTGTTTGAGTCGATATTCTGGAATTCCAAGTGATAGCATTCCCCCAATCTTTGTTTTTTCATAGATTGTTACCTCATTACCAAGTTTGGCTAGTTCAAATGCTGCTGTAAGCCCAGCTGGTCCTGCACCAATCACAGCAACCATTTTACCAGTTAATGGAAAAGTATCATAGAAATCGACTGGTTTAGCATAATTATCAGATAGATATCGCTTAATATTAAGGATCTGTATTGGATCTCCTTTCTTTCCAGTTAGACACGCATCTTGACAAAAAGCTGGGCAAATCCGATTTAATGATTGAGGTATACAATAAAATGAGTTAACAACGTCTGCAGCAAGTTGAAAATCTCCCTCTTTTACAAAATTCATCATGGTGGGAATGTCAAAATTGGCCGGGCATGCATAGGAGCAATTTGACCTTCTACAAGATAAACACCGATTTGCTTCAACAAAACACTCACTTTGCTTAACGTATCCTAAGTTTACCTCATTAAAATTACCTTTTCTAAGTTCTACAGGGAGTGAGTGGGATTTCACTGCATTTCTTCTAGGTTTTCTCTTAACTGGTTTTTGCTTATTCATAACAAATCCCTCAAAAAACTGTCAATAATGTAGTTAGTGATCTATAATATATAGTATTTTACTTATTTATGTGAATAATATGTTGCATATTCTTGCAAATTTTGATGGTTTTCGAATTTCGAATATTAAAGGTTTATTCAACATATGATTATGATTCTGTCTTGTAATTTGTTTCTATTATAATCAAATTACGATAGTTTAGGATTTTCGGCGCTTTTACCAGTCCTCAATTGAAATTATTTTATCAGAAAGCAAATCTAATTATTTTTGTTTTTCTCTAACCCATCGTAGATACTATAAGATTCAGATTTCCGAAAGTTTTCTTTTGATTAATCCAGATATCCAAATTCATAATCCTTTGAAAAAATACAACATCAACAGAATGATGAATTGTATTTAGTTAAAAATTGTATTAAAGATGATAATCATCAAATATATTACAACCAATAAAAAATAAATGGGAAGAAATGATCTAGTTGCTATTGATTTTCAGATTTTTCAAGAAATCCCACCAGCATCAACTCTTGATAAAAATATACGTCGAGCACCAAGTAGAGGTTGTAACTTATCTAAATCAGATATTGCCTTAGCTTTAAGGAATGCTTTAAGATATATCCCTCCCGAACATCACCAAGTCATTGCTCCGGAATTTCTAGATGAATTACAAACAATGGGAAGGATTTATGGGTATAGATACCGTCCTAAAAGCAATATTAAGGCAAAACCAATCAGTGAATATGAGGGGATATTGGAAGCAAGAGCAATTCAATTGATGATAGACAACAATTTAGATTTTAATGTGGCTCTATATCCATTCGAATTGGTAACTTATGGTGAGTCAGGACAAGTTTGTCAGAATTGGATGCAATATCGTCTAATAATGAAGTATTTACAGATAATGAATAATGATCAAACACTCATCGTCTCATCTGGACATCCTATTGGTCTATTCCCCACCCATCGGAATTCGCCAAGGGTAATTTCTACCAATGGTTTAATGGTGGGCATGTTCGACACATTCGAGGATTTTCAACGCGCAACAGCCTTGGGTGTAAGTAATTATGGGCAGATGACTGCAGGTGGTTGGGCTTATATTGGTCCTCAGGGAATTGTTCATGGGACATATATCACAGCCTTGAATGCGGGCCGATTATATTTGAATGTTCCAGATGATCAAGACTTGAGGGGGAAATTATATGTCTCCTCTGGATTAGGTGGTATGAGTGGAGCTCAGCCTAAGGCCTTAGAGATTGCTGGGGCCATAAGCGTCATAGCTGAGGTCGATTTATCAAGGATTGAGACTCGATTAGAACAGGGCTGGGTTCAAAGAGTATCCGACAATTTTGATGAGATTTTTAATTGGGTAGCTGAGTACAAGCAAAAAGAGGAACCATTATCAATTGCATATCATGGAAATGTTGTTGATTTGTGGTCATATCTTGTTGAAAAAAAGATTACAGTTGATATGGCTTCTGATCAAACTAGTTGTCATGCTGTCTATGATGGTGGTTACACTCCTTCTAACCTAACATTTGAAGAAGGAAGAGAATTATTAAAACAAAATAGAGAGGGATTTAAAGAACAAGTAGATAAATCTTTGAGAAAACAAATTGAATTAATTAAAACTATGACTGATAGAGGCATGATTTTTTATGATTATGGTAATAGTTTTCTGAAAGCCGTATTCGACGCTGGTGTAAAAGAAATTGCTAAAAACGGAAAGAATACCAATGATGGGTTCATTTTTCCCTCCTATGTCGAGGATATTATGGGTCCCCTGTGTTTTGATTATGGTTATGGTCCGTTCAGGTGGGTGTGTTTAACCGGTAAAGATGAAGATCTGAGGAAAACTGATCATGCTGCTTTATCTTGCATTGATCCTAATAGAAGAGGACAGGATAGAGATAATTATATCTGGATTAAGGATGCTGAGAAAAATAAATTAGTTGTCGGCTCAAAGGCAAGAATACTTTACTCTGATGGAGATGGACGGATAAGAATAGCCCTAAAATTCAATAATATGGTCCGTTCAAGTGAAATTGGACCAATTCTAATTGCACGGGATCATCATGATACTGGTGGCACCGATTCACCTTTTAGAGAAACAGCTAATATTCATGATGGCAGCAACGTTACCTCTGATATGGCCCATTTAAGTTGGG
>CAZRLL010000002.1:57922-87448 GCA_964600735.1 uncultured archaeon | reverse complement strand
CATACCGTAATTGATATTGCTACTTTGACCGGTTCAATAGGAGTAGCGTTAGGGAAAGTTTTCACAGGAACATTTACTAGATCTAACAAACTATGGTATGAATTAGAGGCTGCTGGACTCAATTCTTTTGAAAGATTTTGGAGAATGCCCATGGATGAACTTTATCGGAAGCAAATGGATTCAACAATTGCAGACATAAAAAATACAGGTGGTAGGGCAGGTGGTTCATGTTCAGCCGCAATGTTTTTGGGCGAATTCATTGAAATGGAGAGGTGGTGTCATCTCGATATTGCATCCGTCTCTTCTTCATCTGAAAAAGGTCCCTATAAACCGAAAGGGATGACTGGAATACCAGTTCGTAGCTTAATTGAATTTACTCGAAACTTAATTCATTAATAAATACGCTTTGAAATCTTATTTGTTAATCGTTTCCAACGAAATTAAATTTAATTCAAAAGACTGAAATGAGAAATTAATTTTTTACAGTGTTTTAATCAGATAACACACAAAAATAATTTAATTATAGTCTAAAAAGGCACATATACATGGCATCAATTTCTGAAATATTTAAAGAAATAATTAATGATGTGGGTTATCTTGGGACTAGCTATGAGGTTCTATTATTTTTTGTCTTATCAGGAGCCGTTATTTCAGGATTAATAGCCTTTTATTTCATAAACAAGTTAGGTTCTAGTTCATTATCATTTCGGTTGATTTTACATTCGCTATTGTTGGTTTTACCCATTTCCTGGATGGGTTTATCAATAGGCAATAACTTGAATAATGATCTTACCAATTTAAAGGAAACATCAATAATCATCAACATTGGACTGACATTTTTATTATCAACGTTTGTTTCTATATTGATATTAATTAGTTTAAATCGAGAATTAAAAAGTCATATAACAAAATTGAATCAGGCTGCATTAACAGCCTCACAGGGAGACCTCCGAGCCCCACAATCATTTATACAAGCAAGTGAACATGATATTTTTTCCCCTTTTTACCTCTCATTTTTGAAAATGCTTGCAGAACTGCAAATATTACTGAAGGAGGTAACCAATGCTTCCAATAAAGTTGCTGAAACAGCGGAAGAAATTGCAGCATCCTCATCGGAGGTAAGTTCAAGTAGCACTGCGATTTCGTCGATAATGGAAAAAATTAGTCAAGGAACCGCGCAACAGGTTGATAGAATCGCAGATGCAGGTGCTGCAGAGAAGGAATTGGAATTGATCATCGAAAATGGCTTTGAAGATATTTTTGAAACCGTGGATTTAGTTCAGGAAATATCAGAGGAAACAAATTTATTAGCATTGAATGCAGCAATAGAGGCCCAAAGGGCTGGAGAAGCCGGTAAAGGATTTTCTATTGTTGCTCAGAATGTTAGGCGATTGTCTGAGGATTCAAAGACGTATTCAGATGAAATAGTAAATGTCCTCAATATAATAGAAGAAAAAATTAACGAAAGCCATCAAAAAATTGCTAATGCAATAAATGATGTGAGACATGTGTCCGAGGACGTTGCTTCGTCCTCTCAGGAAGTATCTGCCTCAGCAGAAGAACAATCTGCGTCTATGCAAGAAATGGCGAAAGCAACACAAGAATTATCTGACTTAGCAAACAATTTAGAAGAAACAGTAAAGCGATTTATAATAGAGAATTAATTGATAAACAAAAACCTTTAATTTATATTTAGAAATTATCATTCAAAGGAGGTAGAAATTTGATTAGTGCCTATTTATTCATAAATTTAGAGATGGAAGAGGATGAAATTGACACCTTGGGACTAGTAAGAGAGATTGATGAAGTAAAAGAAGCCTTTAGTGTTTATGGCACCTATGATATTATCATACTAATTGAAGCCAAAACAATAAGGATATTGAGAGATATCATATTTCGGTCAGTACACCATATAAAACATGTCCAATCTACAATGACTCTACTATCTCTATCTGCTTGGGAAAAAACAAATAAAAATTAGGGTAATTTTTTGGCCTAAACGATTATTTCTTCCTTTGGTCCTGAATCCAAAAGGTCCTGAGGACAGACATCAAGAAATCTTTTGAAATTTTCAATAAACAACAAAGCTAATTGGTGCTTTTTATCATCATATGCTTTTTTGTCTGACCAGGTGCTTTCAGGATCCAAAACGCTATCTGGAACACCTTCACAAGTCAATGGCACATTAAATCTAAAAATACTATCCTGTCGATACTCAACTTGATCCAATTTACCTTCCAACGCTGCATTTAGCATAGCTCTTGTATGGCTAAGACTAATGCGTTTTCCAATACCATAAGCACCACCTGTCCACCCCGTATTAACTAACCAGCAATTTGCCTTATATTTGATTATGCGTTCTTTAAGCATAGTTGCATAACGATAAGGGTGATGGATCATGAAAGGTGCCCCGAAACATGCACTAAAGGTAATTTCAGGTTCTTCACCAAGACCTATTTCAGTGCCACCCACTTTTGACGTGTAACCTGATATAAAATGATAAATTGCTTGGTCAGGATCAAGTTTCGAAATTGGTGGTAAAACACCATTAGCATCACAAGTCAGCATAATTACATTTTTTGCATGACCTGCTTTTCCACCTTCAACTACATTTGGTATTGTCCGTAAAGGGTAAGAAGCCCGGGTATTTTGGGTCAATTTATCATCGTCTAAATCAATTATTCTGGATACTGGATCGTAAATTACATTTTCAAGAATTGTCCCGAATGTTCTAGTGGCAGTATAGATTTCTGGTTCCCCTTCAGGACTTAGTCGAATGACTTTCGCATAACAACCATCCTCAAAATTAAAAATACCGTCATCGCCCCATCCATGTTCATCATCGCCTATTAATTTTCTGTTGGGATCTGCAGATAGACTAGTTTTTCCAGTTCCTGATAACCCAAAAAAGATAGCAACATCATTAGAACCATTTTTACTTGTATTCGCAGCACAATGCATTGTTAGAATATCCTTTCGGGGTAGGAGAAAATTCATTAACGTGAATGCTGACTTTTTAATTTCTCCAGCATATCCCGTTCCCCCAATTATGGCCAAACGTTTTTCAAAATTCAAAAGGATAAAGGTTTCTGATTCAGTTTGATCCATAGATGGGATGGCTTTATAGGAAGGTATGCTAATTATTGTGAAGTCTGGAATATGACGACGTAATAGCTCATGATTAATTACATTAATAAACATATTTCTCGCAAAAATACTATGCCATGCGAGCTCGGTGATTATTCTTAATGGTATTCTGTGATTTTCGTCATGACCAATATATACATCTTGTACAAATACATCCCTTCCTTGAAGATATGCCTGCAAACGTGATAAAACATCGTTAAATTTCTGGGAACTAAAAGGACGATTATATTCACCCCACCAAATCTCATTTTCGGTTGTAGTCTCTTTTACAACAAATTTGTCTTTAGCAGCTCTTGCTGTATGCTTGCCAGTATCAACAACCAAAGGTCCATATTTAGTTAATCGTGATTCTTTCCTGAATAAACTCTCCTCATATAATGCTTCTTCAGGTAGATTCCAGTATACACGTCTAAGATTTTTTAATCCATGATTGTAAAGTTTAAACTCACTGGCTACTGAATCTGCCTGTTTTTCACTAGGTGTTTTTACCCCCAGATCTACACCCATCATTCCTTTGCTCATAACTAATCCAATTTCTCTACTCCGTGATTATGTAATTCAGTTTAAGTTTTTCTTAATCGGCTCATGATTAATTGCAATCTATTCTTTTGAAAATAATCACTCAATTTTTTAGATTATACATGAATTTTGAATATTTTCATTAATAAAAATAAAATACCAGTGCGTTTACTTGATTAATGATTATTAAACCATATTTTCAGTTAATTAACATTATTTAATTGTTTGCAAATTTTCAACATTATAGAATTTTTTAATAAAATACCAGTTTATCCTCCGAAATTAAAAACATTTGTTCTACTCTTATAATAATAAATTATCTGAATAATTATTAGTATCCTCAATTTTTAATTACCTATCACTTCTAAAACAATAACTGAAAGTAAAAATGAGGAAAACAGAGCTGATTTAAAACAACAAAGTGGTTTAATACTAATTGTTGATGATGAAGCTGATGTGAGGAAAATAACCAAAAGAATGATTGAAAAAATAGGATATCGAACATTAATCGCAAAAAATGGAAAAGAGGCGATAGAAATCACTTCGTCTAATAATAATATTGATCTCGTCATTTTGGATTTAACTATGCCTATTATGAGTGGCGGAGAAACCTTAGCGGAGATTAAAAAAATTAATTCAGATTTACCAGTGATAATATCAAGTGGGTATAGTGAAGATGAATTAGAAGGGATGGGGGATCAGGAAGTACTTTCAACTAAAAAATACCAAAATCATCACATTTGAACGTCTTCAAATTGGCGTAAATCATATTCCTTCAATTGACATGGAAGGACTAGTAGATTCGATAATTACTTCGGTTCCTCTATTTGATACGCTTGTAATAAATCCTGTAGTTGAAACTCGTATTTTATTAGATCTTATCCTATTCCCACTTAGAGGTTTTTCTTCGGTAATTCCACCTTGCCAGTATAATCGGGTTCCATTCTTATCACGTGTTGTGGTGATTAATCCAGCAGCCTTTAAAATTGCAACAACGTCATATACCCTACGTTTTGGGACTTCTAATTTGGTTGCTAAATCTGCATTATTGATGCCCTCCAATCCAATATTTTTCAATACTTCAATTGCTCGAAATGCCATATCCTCTAATCGCAATATTATCAACTCAGGATCATTATTGATATCAATGATATCAGCGTATAACCTACAATATAGCAAAGGGTGCTTGATTGATATAACTCTTCCGATATAAATGGAAATTTAAAATATTTGAAACCCTTAATTCAATCAAATATGCAAATTACACCAACGAGAATTTTATACCAGACCATGTTCTTTGAAATCGGTTAACATTTTGTTCAAAAGAATTTCGTTCTTTGATGCGATAATTGAATACCCAGAAGTAAAATCATCTAAAGGAATTTCATCTGGAGAAAAGTAGCCATTAGTGGAAAGAAAATCAAACTTTCCCCCCACCTCTTCCAGAATTATCTTGGCAGCAGCAAAGTCATGAGTTTTTAGAACACCCCTGATATCAGCAAAGGCATCATTCCTGTTGTTGGCAACTAATGCAAGCTCCCAAGCAGCCGACCCCAATGATCTGAGTGAATAAATTTCTTGAAAATCAAAGAAATATCTTGATGCATTGCTTCCATATGCGTAATAGCTAATTTGAATTGTATTTGGTGAATCATGAAGTAATTGTTCATAATCACTAGTAATTTTGTCCCCATTAAAGTATGCACCAACTCCTTTTTTGGCGTAGAATAACTCATCCGCGTAAAGATTGAGGATTGATGCCTTATTTAAGTCTTTAAGTGTGGGATTTTCCTTGAAAGATCCATATGCAACGGAAATACAACCAAAAGGTAATCCTCTAAGATAGTTTTGGCTTCCATCTAGGGGGTCTATGAGAAACATTATTGAATTTTCAGAATCCTCTTCAGGATCGCCAAATCTTATTACTCCACTTTCTTCTGAATATAGAACACCATTAATATTCTGATCAATCATAACCTCTAAAAACTCTTTTTCAGCAATTTCGTCTGCATTAATGGCTTGCTGTCCAGCTGCATTGATAGAAGATTTTTGACTTAAATCACTTCGATTTTGATCCATAATTGCTATTTTTGCCTTATGGAGTGCTTTATTTACCTTCAAATCAATATTATCTACAGATTCGTAAAGCCACATTCGTTCGATTTTCTCCTCAAATAACAGCAAATCCCTTCCGGTTATCCTAGTATTAAACATTCACTTATATATACCTGTATGTGTTAATTTGTATAATAATTAAAAAAATTACAAATATTATATGGTCATAAAATATCCCATAGAATCATTTGGTAATTTTTATTTTGCAACTTCCACCGATATTTGCTAAATTTTCAAGGACTTCATGGGTACTCTCCGTAATAATAATTTCATCCAGCATATCGATAGATATTTTTACATAGCCCTCTAATTTCGATTTTAGTTTAAGACCAATTTGATAATTATTTCTAAAAAATTCAGTAATTTCTTCGCTAGTATTTACTTTAAGCACTGAATTCATTAGTTTACTCCCATCACGATAATAGCTTATCTCTATTTCTCCTTTACAATTGTTACCTAGCAACTTTATTTTGCGAAATAATTGAATAATCAAATTTATTTCTGAAATCAGAAGTTTAGAACAGGAATAATTAAGGTATTTTAATTTCATCTGTTGAATTTTCTCAAATTCGATAGGTATAACCACATCATTCTCCATTAATGTTCCTGTTTGTATTACTTTTGTGTCAATGAAATTAATCATGTAATTATCTTTCAAACTACCTTCTAGTTGTTCAATAGGAATTACTCCTGTGTTATTTGATATTTCAATTTTTTTATTTTGAACTGCTTCAATCAATGCAGAAAGTAAAACTTGCTTGGATTTAAGAATTTTCAGCGAAGTATCTTGTAAAAATCGGAGATGCAACTTTCTGATTGATGGGTTTTTAATTTCTGTTAGAATTTTATTCACAATATACTCTGACGAAAGTTGGGAAATGATACAATCCTCTTTTACTAAAATGTCTACCAATCCTGAATCGATCCTTCCAGATATTTTTATCGTCTTTAAAGATTTATCAAAATATGTGACATGATTATATCCATTGATCAGATCAATCCTCACTTCTTCCTTAATTTTATCTATTATGTCATCAAATTGACCTTCAAAGGTATTTTTTTTATTCTTTATTTTTTTTACAGCTAGCAATCTCGAAGTACTGACTGTATCATCGTTGGTAAATCCATGCAACAAGATTATATTATTTATCTCTGATCGAAGGTTCCCCTTATTGCTTTTAGTAATGATAGTATCAAAAGCCAGTTTATTTTCCCAATGGACAATCAATAAATTTGGCATTTTATCGTTTAATGGCTTATCAATCTCAAAAAAATAAATCTTCAAACCACGTGCATCAATAAGCGAATTTAAAGTATTTTGAATATATTCCCTTATTTTATGTTTTGGAATTAATATACTTTCATCCTCAATTATTTTGTTAAGACTATAACTTTCTTTGTAAATTAACCCTTCAGCAGTATCATGTAAATGCCATTGATGATACAAAATTTGGTTTGTTACATCATGAACTGAACCAAACAGGAAATTTGGATTTGCACATAACGATTTTAGCATACTTCGGGAAACTGGTTTATTGATTATTGAATATAATCCCAAAGTATTAGCAATTTTAAAAGATTCATTTCCTTGATCTTTTGCTCTTTTCATATCCGAAAGGATTATTTCCTTAATGTTTAGTCTCCCTATTTTATTTGTAAACTCATTAATTATATTATTTTCACCAAGTGGAATAATTGAAATTATTAAATCATCCAAGATATGAGGTAAGGATAAAGATAGTATACGTAATATACCTCGTATCTTTTGAAATCCGGGTAAATCACCATAATCAATCCATAAAGTTCGGATCAATTCTGGATGGAAAGGAAAAAACTTTGCGATTTCTTTCTGATAAAGACCTGTATATTTCTCCATTATTTTGCTTATTCGTATAACATAATTTTCATCAATGTGTTCAAATAAATGAGTATTAATAATTGGAACAACTTCTTCCAATTCAACTGGCGAAAATATAGGTGCTTGTCTAGATAGAATTGATTGGACACCGTTAATAATTTTATTAATCCCTTCTGCTTCATCCCTGTAAACCGATTCTAATCCAGGAATGCTCAACACAATCGAATTTTTTTCCGATTTGGAGATGGCTATTGATAAAGTATGTAAAAATGCTAGACTTAGTTCTGCGAGGTTGGTTCCCCCTATTTCAATTCCACGCATCTTTTTGAGATAAACCACAATTTCATCAAAAAGGAGAATAATCGGGGTACTTGTATTTAAAAGCCCTTCAAGTTCTTCTAATGAAGGAACCTGATGATTTTTATCCAACTCTAAAAAGTGATTTTTAATCTCTTTAGACACATTTAATTTATTTGAGATTTCTCCCCATAGAGTACTATAAGTGATATTATGACCATCTAGAGCAAGAACCTGACATTCTTTCAATGGATTAAATTGAAGAAAAAGGCTGGAGAGAAAATGTGTTTTACCTCCACCAAATTGAGAATCAATAATAATGATTGATTGATCTCCTCCTAGAATCCGGGAATTTATTCCATCTCGTACTACTTTGTAACTTTTAGTTTCAAAGTTTTGAGAAAGAGGATCCTTTAACAATTCATTAAACTTAAGTCCATAAATTGAGAAATCTAGTTTTTCAGCTAAAATATTTTGTCTTATAGATAATTTCCCAGCTTTAATAGCCTCTTTCAAGCTAAGGATATTCAAAGTCAAATATAAATCCCACTGATATTATTTTGTTCGCTTGATTATGTGATAGCCAAATTTGGTTTTGACCGGTTCTGAAACTTCACCAACCTTTAAAGCAAATGATGCAGTTTCAAATTCCTTCACCATTTGTCCTCTGCCAAAATCTTCTAGATTCCCACCTTTTTTCCTGGATGGACAAGTGGAGTTATTTCTAGCTAGAGTTGCGAAATCCTCTCCTGATTTAACTTTTTCATATAGTTCCAATGCTTTCTTTTGTTTTTCCACTAGAATATGGCTTGCCCGTATTTTATTCGCCATAAATACTGTATAAATTGACCATATTTTATTTGCTCGGTTTTGAATGGGATAGAGTACGAAATATAATCCGATTTATTCAATTCGAAATTTCGTATAACACGAGTTATCCGCAATATTCCTGACAATTCATTCTAGTAATTATTCAGACAGTAACTCCTCGAAGAATTTCTCTGCTGATCTGTGAAATTGATTGTATGCCAAAATATTCTTGTAAGCAATGAATTGATTAATTGTGCCAATTGGTTGAAACATTCTTTTAAGATTTCCTGGCAAATTCTCTTTTAATTGATCTATCAACCTTGACCAATCCATAATGAAAAACTCGCGAGAATGAAATCTTACTGGACCATAATCATAAGGTTCAATTAATCCGATTTCTGCGTGTTTTCTCATTACTAATGATAAGGCTTCAATCAACAATTCCTCCCTTTCTTTCCAGCTTGATGTATCGAGAATTTTTTCTAACGGAGGGCTAAGTATTTCAGAAATTGGTAATTCCTTAAAAGCAATTCCAAACCATTTTGAATATGGTACGTACTTCCTTTCTAGATGGAAAGCAAGTCTCATAATTCTACTTACCAGAAATGTGGATATAATGGTTGAACCAATACTATCCCCTCGTGATCCACATCGAGCCATAAATACATGTTCTTCTGTGATTGCATTCCACTCTCCCAAGATAACAATTTTCCAAATAGTCTCTGGATAATACTCCAACAATTTTCTTGCATCGGTTAATTCTCCCAAGTTGTCAAAATATACCCTGCCAGCTGTGAATTCCAAGAGTTGTTGTTCTGACAACCGTATCCATACATTTATTGACAGGTTTCTTAATTCCTGGACCTGATCTCCATTGAATGAAAAAAGTTTCTTCAGGTAATCTTTCACCGTTGTGATTGTAATTCGATGATTAATTTCAATACCAACCGATTCCGTATCAATTTCCTGTGGCATCATTGTATTGTTATCTTCAGGATCAGGATCTCCCCAATTTGTTGAATGCCCCATAAAAACGGGGGGTAATTGCTTTCTTAGAATTACATCAAGTGAATGTCTTACAGAATGCATTTCTGCAGGATCCAAGAATAAGAACAAGCGAAGGCCCCAGTCATGATCCCGAGAAATTTCATCATCAAATCCAAGAACTTCTGATCCAGATCCCAGTAATGCTGCACCATATCTTAATTTGGGATATTTGTTATAAATTATTGGTTGAACAATTTGAAAAAAGAATTTCTCTACCAAGTCCAAACCTTTTATTGTATTGCTCAATGAAAAACATCAGTGAAATCTTGTTTTAATAATTATGAAATCACAAACCAATTAATGCATCTATTATACTGTTTATTACCTTCATAAAAAAAACTATCAAGGCTCCCGAAATAGTATGATTAGTTTTTGTAATTATTAAAAATATCATTTAAGGTTTCTTCCGGTGTTCCCTGCAACAAAACACAACCAGGAGCTAAAATTAATGGTATTTCCTCCTTTAGTGTTAAGGCTCTTTTGATTTGGCTATCAATTTTACCATCTAAGACATGCTGTGGTTCTAATCCACCTAACAATCCACCAGAGAATACCTTCCTTGCTTCCTCTAAACTAGGTGCAACTGTTTGATCATGCCAATTTACTGCAGTTGGTTCAAGTTCATTGATTGCTTTTTCAAACATTACATCTTCGCCATGTAAGTGTAATACAGTGAATTCTGATCGATTTTTAATTTTGCTCATAAAGTTCTTATTAAGTCTGATTAACTGAATAATATCACTTTCATTCGGAATAACACTTCGATCAGCTTCTTGTACTGCACTGAAAATACCATCTGCACCCGCATCAATAGCTGCTAGCGCGAATTCAGTGGTCGATTTATCAATTATACTTAAAGCTTCTTTAACAAGGGAATTGTCATCAGAATGAAGGAGATGGTCCGGCATTTGATTTTTGCTCAATTTTCGAGCAACCATAGTTGGAGAGAAAACTGTCATCATAATTGCAGTTTCAGGAAATTGCTTTCTGATCTGTCTTACATATTCTAATTGCATCCCATAATGACCATCTAATGGATCAATTTCTGAAATTTTTCTCCAATCATCTGAGGTCTGAACTACGCATTTTTTACAGGAACTGGCACCTGTATCCCCAAATTCTCTGGAACCAGGACTTACATCACATCCAAAATCGACAACACAATACCTTCCATGTGGGCTAAGCTTTATTAAATCAGAAGGGTGCTTCTTGTAATCTCTTATCGTTGCCTCTACCAATGGATCTAGCTTTAAATCAAATTCAGGGTAATGTCGCCACAGACTAATTAATGGTTCTGCAGTTACTTTCCCTTTCAATACTGTTTTCACATTATCCAATGTTAATTCATTCTCCAACTTATTTTATTGATATGATTACTTAAATTTTGATCTAATAAAATTCTATTATCCTACCTAATCTTAACATACTATGTAAGATAAGATTTTTGTTCTTATTTAGATTTAAATTTAGATTCTAATAATTTTCTAATTATAATAATTTCATTGACCAGTAATTTTACAACATTATCATTATCTAATGGAAAATCAGGATCTAGTGATGTTGCCGGAGTACCTTGAATATATTTAATTTTTGATTGAATTAAATCTTTGATTTCTTGAGCATTCTCAACATTCAAACCAATTAATTTCTCCTCTGGCCCAGAATTAGGTCTAGTAGAACCAGCAGTCTGCACATCGATCGTAGCCAAATCAAAGATCCTATCAAAAGGCCCTCGATGCAATTCAATATTGGTAATTGTTCTGAAAGGAACAATTTTATTGGTTTTAGTAATTACTCCTTTGTTAACCAGAACTTCATTGTCGGTAACTTGATAATTAATACTATTAAGGTACAACTTTACTACTTGGGAGATTATCAAGTACAATATTACGCCAACAAGGAAGAATATTCCTATTATTACCAAAACTTCGTCAGGTGCAACAGCTATTGCAGATATAACTAATATTAATAGGAATATTACTATAAATAATGCGATTTCTACTTTTATTTTTGTATATAATCTCGTATCGGGTTGGAATTGGTTATTGTACTTATTATGATCCATATTTTAATTTAGGTTATATACCAATATAAAATGAATCTATGCAAAAAATATATAATATATAGATTGATTTTTTCGCTGAATTGATTACTCAATTTCTTTTTGATTTAATTTGTTGTATATGTAAATTCCATCCTGAAATGTTTTTGGAGATTTCCTTCTTTTCCCCCTCTGTCTGCAGAGCTCTTGAATATTAGCTGCAGTCTGACCAACAGCTTCTTTATCAATGCCCTCGACGATAACATCTTCATTATCTATGGTGACTTTTACACCATCCAGTGTTTCTGCATATCTAGGTGAACGACCACCATAAAGGTTCTCAATTTTGACTCGATTTTTTTTCATCTCAGGGGTTACTCTGATAGGGAAATGAGAGTATACTATCTTGAGCATGTATTTATAGCCATAAGTTGCTCCTACAATCATATTGGTTAGATGTGCCTTTACTGAACCTAAAATAGCCTTTTCTTTTCGTCTTGGAAAATAAGAACTTAGAACGATATCATTGCCTTTTTTCTCAATAATAATGCCACTATGTGTGAAATCTCTGCTTAATTCTCCCATATCACCTTTTACTTTTATTGTAAAATCTTTGACCAAAATGGTTACGTTTTTCGGGATTTCGACTGTCCGTTGAAGTCTGCCATAATCCATAATTTTTCTCTCCTTTAATATATATAAGCCAAGAGACGACCACCAATGGCTCGATCATGGGCTTCAACTTGACTCATTACACCTTCTGGAGTGGTTATAACGAGTATCCCAAATCCTACTGCAGGTAAATACTGCTTTTCAAATTTAGCAAATTCCTTTGTCTTAACTGGATATCGGGGCCTGATGACCGCACACTTGTTTATTCTGCCAAGTAACTGTACCCTGAACTTTCCCCCACGGCCATCTTCAATTCGTTCGACTTCTCCCAAGTAATGGGCCTTTTGAAGGGTTGCCAGAACATCTTCAATAATATTTGAGGTTGGTTGGAGTATTACTTCCTTCCTTCCTCGGTCTTCATGAGCTCTAATCTTTGACAGAGCATCAGATAATGGATCCATCTGCATAATTTATCCTCCTCTGGACCCGGTTTTCTTGAAACCTAAAGGTTTTGCGATTTCTCGCATACATCTTCTACAAATCATTAAATCCGCTCGACGGATTATACCTCGGTGTGTTCCACATCTTCTACAAGATCTGGTACCACGACCGATATTGCGTTTTTTCTTTTCTTGAATCTTCATCTAAGTATCTCCTTACCTATCCAAAGAGTTACAGATCTTTAATAAAAAATAAAAATCTTAACCCAGTGCAGGAGCATAATTAATTGAAAAATTCTACCTTAAAGTAATTCATATTGGGACACTAGTAAAATTATTAAAATTACTGAGTAAGTCAAAGTTTACAGAAATTCGATTCCATATTGATCAACGAGAAATACCTCTGTTTCAAGAGAAGTAATGAAATGGCGTTTTCCAATGCTTTGTTTGCGGTAACTCCTTTTTTTAACCCGGTATCCTGCCCTTTCCATCTGGATAATTACATCCATCCCGATAATTCCTAAATTTGGATCATAATCCATATCTGGAATATCTATGTGTTCATTGATACCAAATGCAAAATTCCCAGTTTTATCAATTGACTTTCTCTTTATCTTATAGTCTTTGGCATGAAGTAACCGCATGAGGAGTCCATATGCTTGTTCTCCCCTAATCGTTATTTTTAGACCAACAGGTTGATATTTTCGAATACCCCAGCTTCTCCAAGTTTGCTTGGCTTTGGTCTCGACAGGTTCTTGTCCTGTAAGATTTTTTATAATAGTTCGTGCTCTTTCAAGGGGAGCTCCTGCTATACCGATTGAAACGTTGATTTTTACAGCACCAATTTTTGGTCTTAACATGGGTTGTTCATCCCAGTTGGTCTTATATTCATTAATTGGAAGATTTTCACTCATACTGATCACCTATTTAATTTGAGATCACTGCCAATAACAAAAACATAATCCAGTGCAGTTTTAAATTCAGCATCTTCCCCTTCTTCTTCATCATGAAGAGAAACTTCTGAAGCTTTAGGACCATATCTTTTGGTTATATCAACAATTTGTCCTATTCTACCCCGGTGTCGTCCTTCTGTCACCATCGCACGTGCGTCTTTCTCCAATGGAAAAACATCTAATATCTTCTGGGACGGAACAGATATTTTTATCGAATATTGACCTTTGATCTTATTGATTAACTTATCTCCTTTTTCTAACAATAATGTTCTGCCATCATGAAGAGATATTTGTGTGTTTCCACCCCGTATATTCCTTTTTCCTGTTACTTTACATACTTTGGTAGTTTTCTCCTTGCTTGAAATCTCAAAAGGTAATAATTTATCTGAACTGTGAAGCTGTATCCGATATGATTTCTTACTTGTTGGAAATTCAACAATATCCATATGTCCAACTGGAAAACGCTCATTTGTTCTAACTCTCCCATCAATGTATACTTGACGAGTTGCTAATATATATTTGACTTCCTTTCTGGTGTGTCCGAGTTTAAGAACATCACGTAGAAGTATCATTAAGGGCATTCCATTTTCCTTTGAGTGAGGCCCAGGTGAAATTTTAGGCACCCATACTGATCCTTTACGTGCAATTGGCCAAGTTGATGGTGCAGAAAACCTTTTTTGATGTTGTTTCTTACCTGCTTTGGTCATTCATCTTCCTCCTCTGTCTCTTCGGCTTCTACTGTTTCTTCCTCTGCCAATGTCTCTTCCCCTTCATTAGTTTCTTCAATTAGTTCCAAATCAGGATTTTCAGTTTCTGAATCATCAGGAAGATCTTCATCATCAAAATCTATTATATCTTCTTCTTCAGCTTCTGATTCAGCTAAAACAGCTTCGATATCAATTTTCTCTTCGACATCTTTAATTCTTCTATTAATTAATTCCATTCTACTCCTATCTTTTTCTTGATATTTGGTGATGACCAAATTTGAGGGATGAATGGGTACTGGGATTTCAGTGTTATCAGTTTTCCGTTTAACAACTTTATCAACAAAAACTCTCTGACGATTTACTTCTACTTTCATCACCTTACCGCTTCGGCCTTTCATTGATCCCCTTGTAATTCTAACAGTATCACCAATACGGATTGGTAGTGATCTAAATCCCTTTCGTGATCTTATATCAGCACTTAGATTTGCCGACATAATTTTGTGACTCTCATGGTTTGAAATATTAAATTGGTAATATCTCTGTTTTTTAGGATTTTTACTTTTTGTTCTCATTGTTAAACCACCGTACTTGCGATAGTACCAATTCTTGGCCATCGACTAACTGCTTCTCTTGCAATTGGTCCTTTGGCTTCATTTGAACGGGGATCTCCCTGGGGATTTACAATTACTACGGCATTATCTTCGAATAGAATTGTTTCACCGCTCTCACGTTGATATGGGCGTCTTTGTCTTACAACTATTGCTCTAACAATCGTTCTTCGCATTTTAGGACTTCCTTTTTTTACTGATGCAATCACCATATCACCAATTGATGCTTTAGGATAACGATTTAATCTTCCTCTGTAGCCTGCAACAGATATTACTTGAACAATTCTTGCTCCGGAATTATCTGCAACTCTAATTTTTGTTCCTACTTGTATGCCGAAAGCGCTTTTTATTCTCGGTGTTCCAGCTGCTTTACGTTTTGCCATAACATCTCACCTAATGTTTCTTTTCCAGTTTTTCTATTACAACGAAACTAACACTCTTTGCGATATGTCTGCATTCCATCACCTTAACGATGTCCCCCACCTTTGCATCAATGCATTCTGGATTCCTTGCAGATAACACACCGTGTCTTTTTTCATAGCGGTCGTATTTGCTCACTAGATGTAGAAAATCTCTTCTTAATACCAGGGTTTTCTTCATCTTAGCTGATGTGACATATCCTTCAGCTATTCTACCCCGTACTGGTAAACTACCATGCCAAGGGCATAGCTTATCATCACATTCTCTGGTTGGAGGCTTTGCCTCGATACCAATATTACGAACTTTAGCCATAATTATTCCCTCTGAAAACACATACCTACCTTTTGCTTCACAATTAAGAATACCCTTTGTATTGCTATGTTTGAGGGGCATAACATGTTGGAACCTGATATTCCAAAATAGGCATCCTTCGTGATTCGATTGAATCTATCAGGAGACGGTATTAGTATGTAGTATTCTAACAATTGATTGTCAAATTTGTCCAATATAAATTAATAGATTGTACTCCTTAACATATCTCAGATAAATTATTTGGCAAAAAAAAAGTGGAAGTGTTTAGTTATTACCAATTTTTATGTTTCTTCTTTTTACGATTGACATAAGTTCCATCAATCAATTTTCCAGCGATATTAAATTTAGCATCTGGAGTTGTAATTTTAATAATCCCACCCAACTTTGGAATTTTCTTAATACTTGATGAAATATCTAATCCTATCATATGCTTAGTCTCCCAAGATACTGTCCCCTTCAATGAAATCAATGATCTATCAGTATGATCAATTATCTCAATATTTAAACCATTTAATGGCCTGTTGAGTACAGTTATGATTGTATGTCTTAACCTTTTTTTAATTGGACGAACTTTCATTTTTAACCGTAATTAAACGTGCTATGGTTTTGCGAATGGCCTTAATCTTTCCAGGATTGTCAATGGAGCCTCCAGCTGAAAGCATGGCTCTTAAATCCATCAATTCTCTTCGATATTGTTTCAATCGAGCTTCTCTTTGTTCTGGTTTTAATTTTCTGATTTCATTCATTCGTATAATTGCCATATTACTCAGCATCCACTTCCAGTTCTTCTTCTTCTTCTTCTTCTTCGGGGGCTTGTATGGCTTCATCAGGCATTTCTTCATCCTTTGAAGCATCTAATTCTTCAAGGTCGCCAAATTCTTCATCTAAGTCTTCTTCCTCGTCATCTTCAAGACTCAACATCTCTTCAACTTGATCTTCCTCAAAAATGATCTCTCGGCTAGTATGAGTTGGTTCTGCAATGATCTCAACTGCATCTGGGAGAACAGCATCAGGAACCATGATTAACACGGTGACACCTAAAGTTCCTCGTTTAATTTTTGCAGCTGAATAACCTCTGGCTACATATTTTAATGCGGGATCTCCTGTTTTAGCAACAAATCCTTCTCTAAAGTTTTCAACCCTTGCCCTTTGAGATGTAATTTTTCCCGAAACTGTAATTTCACAACCAAGTGCTCCAGAGGCCATTATTCGTCTCATAGTACCATAAGCAGATCTGCGAAAATGCCGACCCCTTTCGAGTGATGATGCTAATCTTTGAGCCATAACTTGAGGGAAAATTTCAGGTTCTTCTAATGCTTCAACCTCAATCTGAACCTTATCATGCCCAAGTATTTTTTTAGCCCCCTCTGATAGAATTTTAATTGTCTTTCCTCTTCTTCCGATTGCAAGTCCTACTCGGCCAACCCTTAATGTGATTTTCGTTGAAGTGGAGGATGGTTGAAAAATCATATAACCATATTCAGCAGACGCTAGTGTTTTTTTGAAATATTCATCAAGAAATGTTGTATTTAGTCTTCGTTCGGTAAAATTTTTTATACTATTTGGCACGATTTAAACCTCTTCGGCAGCTAATTCAACATGTGTTAGTATAGAAACCTTGGGTGAAGAACTCCCAAATGCTCTAGGAAAGATTCTTTTTACCTTTCGACCTCTTTGTGAGGTGACGTGAAAAAGTAATAGCCTATCCACTTCTAGTCCTAAATTTTCTGCATTTTTTTCCAATGAATTCAGAAGCCCTAGAATTTTCTCTGCTGCTTTTATCGGATATCTTCCTACGTCCCAACCCACCAAATCACTTCTATGCCCCACTTTTTTATGATGACGTTTGAAGGGTACAGAACGTTTCATGGAGACTACCTCTTCAAGATATGTTTTTGCTCTATCGACGAGTTTACCTCGAATCGAGTTGCATATTTCTCTTGCATGTTTATGAGAAATTTGCATCTCACGTCCTGAGGCTAATACTGTCTTATCGGGGTCCAAACCGATGACCGAGTATTTGAATCTTGCCAATATGTAATCCTCATCTTCAATTTATTTTTGTACAATTTAAAAGATAAGATGAGGTACGCGCGACCATTGTATTTTTGTTATAAGAAATGATAGTTTTCTACTTAATTTTCTGGTTACAGCCTGATTTTAACTATTTTGAATATTTATTTCAAAGGCACATACATCGATGAACGAGTCGCACCAATACCAGGAGCTGAATGTCTAACTAATTTTCTCGCATGAGCATATTCGGCAAAATAAGTACCAATTTTTTCCATTGACAATTCAATTGGGGCATATTCTCTGCCATTATGTACTTCAACTGTTAAACCAATAAATTCTGGTAGTACAACAAAATCACGAAGATGAGTTTTAATAATGATTTCCTTACCTTCGTCCATCGCTTGTTTAGCTTTGCGAAGTCTTCCTAATAATTTAGATCGCTCATGTGTCCAATACTGTGGTCGAGTCAAGGACCTTCTCTGTCTTGCTGGCAGTAAATCTACTAACTCATCCAATGGCAGAGCCTGTAACTCTTTCAATGTTTTACCACGATAATGCGTTTGTTTTCGTGCTGCCATTTATATCTTCTCAATTTAATTTGATATCTTCTAAATATAAGAGTTCAGTTTGATCGAATCGACTTCAGTGATATTTAGATCAAATTGCAAATTTAATGGTCAAAGGTTTATTTATTTTAATTTAGAAATCGATCCATTATTGAATATCACCATATTAACTAAATATAGACTTGTGAACGATTTTAGGAACAACCAAGATTTATATAGCGAAAAAGATCTTATTCGGTTCATTGGAAACTATATAGATACAAAAAAACAAAATATTCTAGGATATAATGAGGATGCTGTTGCTTTCAATATTGGAGATCAGTTGATGGTAATCAATATTGATGGTTGGGTAAGCTCAACTGATCGGCCTTCTGGATTATCTCTTCACGATTGTGGTTATCGGGCAGTAATTAATGCGGCTTCTGATGTTATTGCGAAAGGGGCGAACGTAGAAGGGATGATTGTTTCATTATCTCTTCCAAAGAAAATGCTAAGCGAAGCCACATCAATTATTGATGGAATTTTAAATGCCGCTAGCAAATATGGGATCAATTATTATGGTGGAGATCTTAATTCATGTACTGATTTGGTGATCGATGTCACAATTTGGGGAGTATGCAATAAAAATCTAGTTAAACGAAGTGGTGCAATTAATGGGCAGAAGTTATGCTGGCTTGGTCCTACCTTTGGATCAAACGCAGCTGCAATTGGAGTACTAACAAAAGCCTGGAAAGCAAAAGATCAACATAAAATGAAATCTCTTGAGGTGATGGGAAAACCAAAATTATTTCCAGAATTTATCCAGATTGATGCAAGCTCAGCAATTGATTGCAGTGATGGGTTGGCAGCTAGTCTCTATTTACTAGCTGATTCATCCCAAGTTGGATTTGAATTAGACAAAATTAATATGTTTGAAAAATGGGTTCAAGAGGTTGCTGAAACAAATGGCAAATCAGTAATTGACCTTGCATTATATGGCGGAGAGGAACTTGGGATATTATTCACTTGTAGCACAGATACTATCTTGCCAAATAATGTACTTGTGATTGGAAAAGTTGTGAAATATGGAAACATTACAATTCATGGGGACGAAATTGCTAATATTGGTTGGGAACATTTCATAGATTAGAGACCAAATTTTATCGGAATTTCAATGAATTTTATTGAAAGAGTTCCATTGGGAAGTCCTGAAATACTCGTTTTACCCCCAATATTATCTAAAATAGTAATATTTCCTGATAAGTCAAAAGGTCCTGTTAAGGTTACATTCGATGCCTGTCTTCGAAGACGCAATGTCCATTCATCCATACTCACAGGAAAATCAATTGGCTTCCCATCAGCAAATATATCAAAATTGATTGTAATATGAGTGATTGTCAAAATATAATTTGATGCATTTGTATTGATCAAATTGATCATTACATTGAAATATAGTGTAAAATCTGCAGAATCTTTTGTATATGAAACCTTAGAAACATAATTGGAGCGAGAGCCAGTGTAATCACCAGCCATGATAGTGTTTTCTGATGCTCCATGATTTAGGTAGCTAGGTTTTGATTGAGTTTCATAGGATCCGGACACATTAGCAAAGAAAGCACCAATATTTACTAGGCTTGAGTTCGTTAAGGGTAGCAAACTACCATTATATACGGAGATTTCAATACTGATATAATCATTAAGAGAATATGTTGCCTGTTTTGAAACAATATGAACCCTTCCTTGACTATTTTCAGCAGATCCTGCTAACTCTTGCATTGAATTTGCAAGCATTAAAAAAACGAATTCCTGATTAGTACTCTTGGATTCTGAATCAAAACCAAACAGAGTTGGTGAGATTCTAGAGTAAAGTACACCCATGCTTGTAATCATTAAACCAAAAATTAACATGGTCGCGATCACGTTAGACGAACCCCGTTTCCATCGACTCATAATCTGTATATCCATTAAATGACTCATCACAAATGAATATTGTTGTTATTAAAGCAATCATTGATAGAAATTTTCAATTTGGCTTATCACTTTTAGAATATAAATTATCTACACTCACTGAATTATTAAATGTTGTTTTGGATATGTGTGAAGAGGAATTCAATTTAATTAGCCAAAGAGAGAGCCAAGTCCCTCGTCATCATCGACAATTTCACCTTCTTCTTCCTCCTCCTCTTCTTCCTCAACTGCAGCAACACCGGCTGGTGTATCAGTTGCTATGGGAGCTGCTGCTGCTGGAGCCATGACTGCTGTTGCTAATGCCTCTTCGATATCGATCTCGCCTAGTGCTGCCACTAAGGCTTTTACACGAGTTTTATCGGCAACGACACCAGCTGCTTTTAGAATTTTCGTTACAGCTGTTTCGCTGATTTCTTGTTCTGCTTTATGTAGTATTAGTGCTGAATATAAGTATTCCATTTTTATTTCTCCTTTAGTTTATTAGTTTTGCAAGTTCGCCTGGAACTGCATCTTTGTCTTTTTCGACAATTGCTCTTAGTACTGCAATGGCATTTGCTTCTGCCATTCCGATAACCATTGGAGCAGTTGTTTCAGTAATATAACCGATTGCGACAGCCAAAGAAATTGCTTTTTGATTGGCTGTAACGATAATCATTGGTGCGGTATCAATAGTAATAAATCCTGTATACACTGATAGATTAATTGCTGATTGAAAGGCTAAGAGTAATTGGTTTCTAAAGCCTTCATAATCGATAATTAAGTCATCATGCATAATTACCTCACCATTTTCCAAAATCACATCTAGCGATAAACCGACTTGAAATGGTTCAATACCCAATTTTGACATGATAGTTGCCAGTGTAGAACTTATTTTGTCACCAGGTTCTAAAACTTGGGTATCTTCTTGAATCGCTACGGTTCCCCCTTCTATACGCGTGGGAAGACCAACTGAGTTAAGTTCACTTATGACTATTCCTGGTGGAAACCCAGTATTCATTTTAGGAATAGTTACAGATATTGGGGATATTTGACCCGATTTTGCAGGTGATTTGACTTTGTTCTTCTCGAGATAATTGGCAATTTGATATGGGCTATTGTTTGTGAAGAGGAATGCAGCAGGTCCGGAAACGTGAGTAATAAGTTGACCAGCACCATTAACTTTAGATGTCTCTAGAGCCTTTTTCATTAAGGTATTTTTAGCCACAACAATTCTTGCTCTCTCTCTTAAGTCGGCTCTCAATTTTTGAACTGTTCCTGCACCAATTCCCTCCATTTGTACGATGCCCACCGTATAATGATTTTCTAGCTGATTTTTCAAATGTTTGACTGTCTCCAACTTGCGAGTGGATACATTTTTTTGCTTGCTCATGGTGATTTAAGTTCCTATTGTAATTACCGGCCCCATCGTTGTTTTTATGTGTGCATGTTTTATGTTTTGGAGCCCTTGTTCAAGTCGATTTTCAATTTCAGTAATAATAGTTCGAACATTTTCAGTAATTTCTTCGTCATTCATATCCTCGGTAGCTACTCGACATTGAATTACTGGATTTTGCCTTAATCGAATTCTACAAGTTCGATTATATCTTGCAACAAAATTTTCCAAATTTGCATTTGGTGGTAAAACTGAAGGCATTTTACCCGCTGGACCCAAATATCGTCCGAGTGTTTTTCCGATCAAAGCCATCATTTGTGGTATTGCGAGAAAGTAATCGATTGTATTAATAAATATCTTTGCATCATTTGCATTCCTTGCAAGCTGATCGATTTGATCCTCGTTTAATGTATGTTTAATACCCGCATCCTCTGCTTTTGAAATTAATGCAGCATCACCAATAACGCAAATATTGGTATCCTTATTTAGTGGGTGGGGCAGTAGAACTTCTACACGAAACCTTTTACTTGGATCCTTCAAATTTACATCTCGTAGAGATATTGCAAGGTCGATCGATTGGATAAATTTGCGCTCTTTGGAGCTAGATTTAACCTTACGTACGGCTTCTAATATTTGTTTGCTTTCCATCAAATTCCTCCTGCTACTGAATTTTTTCAGTCGAATTGCCAATCCTGTCAGTGATCGCAGGGTAAAAGAAGACTCGAATGAGCTTCTAAGCCAAGAACAAAATAATCAGTTTTAAAACTAAAGATAGATCGCGAGATGTTATTTTATAAATCTTGTATTAGATAGGGCAAAGCATCATAGTCTAATATTTGTATTTTGCAATACAAATCACACCAATATATCAAAGGATTTTTTGATTAGTACATGATTATACTAATGTGGCAAATCCAAAACCAATTTTTTCATTCATATCCAATTATGAGAATGAAGAAAATGTCCGTAATTCGTTGGCAACACCTGTAAAACAATTCGTGGATAATAGTTTTGGAATTTTGAATAATGTTCAACAAGCAACCATACCTCGAATTATTGCATACGAGTCCACTCTTGTAATGTCACCTACTGGCTCGGGTAAAACACTAGCTGCTTTTCTAGGAATCCTCAGCGAATTGTATAAACTCGAAGAACAGCGACTCTTAGAAAAGAAAATTTATGTGCTCTACATTTCTCCCCTGAAAGCTTTGAATAACGACATCCACAAAAATCTGGAAATTCCCTTAAGAAGCATTAAAAAATCATCTGGAACCACAATTACAGCTGCGAAACGGACAGGTGATACAACATCAAAAGAAAGAGCAAAATTATTAAGATTACCTCCACATATACTAATTACAACCCCTGAATCACTTGCATTAATGCTTACTGCACCAAAATTTAAGGAACATCTCCGTAAAATTAAATGGTTGATTATTGATGAAATTCATTCATTAGCAGATAATAAAAGAGGTAGTTTACTTTCTTTATGCATCGAGAGATTAGAGCATTATTTGTCCGGGTTAACAAGGATCGGTCTATCAGCAACTGTCGAACCTGTTGATCGTATCGCTCATTTTCTTATTGGTAATAGAGATAGTGAGGTTAAAATCATCGATATGACTCAATTGAGGGAAATCGAAATCGAAGTCCTATCTCCAGTAAAAAACTTAATACATGCCCCATATCATTTGATTAAAAAAAGACACCTAGAAATGATTGATAATTATATTGAAGAAAACACAACAAGTTTAATTTTTACAAATACCAGAAATATGGCAGAACAATTAGTGTATGATTTGGTGGACGGTTTTGCTGGTAAATACAAAAACAATGTTGCTGTCCATCACGGTTCGTTGGATAAGAGCGTAAGATTAAGTGTTGAAGAGAATTTAAAACAAGGACGAATGAAAGGAGTATTTACCAGCACTTCTTTGGAGCTGGGAATTGATATTGGTAGTATAGATTTAACCGTTCAACTCGGAAGCCCCAAAACAGTAAGGGCAATACTTCAAAGAATCGGTAGATCTGGTCATTCACAAGAATTAACGTCTGTCGGAAAAATTTTAGTATTTAATCGTGATGATTTGATCGAATGCACTGCTATTGCAAAATTAGCCCTTGAAGGCAGAGTAGATCAAGTAAGAATTCCTAATTCTCCAGTCGACGTGCTGATCCAGATGATAATAGGAATGGCATTGGAAAAAAAATGGAACATAGATGATGCTTTCGAGGTAATATGTAAGGCATATAGCTACAAAGATCTATCTAAAAAGGAGTTTTACAATATTATTCTAGCCGCATCTAATCCAACTAATGATGATGATGGATGGAAATACGGTCACATTTGGTTCGATGACGATACTCGGGAATTTGGTAGAAGAAAACGAGCTCGACAATCATACATGCAAAATATTGGGACAATTCCAGATACAACTGCTATTGAAATAGTTTTACAAGGCTTCAGAACTAGAATTGGTCAAATTGCGGAAAAATTCTCGGAAAAGCTTACTGAAATGGATATTTTCATCTTGGGAGGAAAAACCTACCAATATATCAGATTAGTTGGCAATAAAATTATTGTCAAGGAAGTTTATGGTAAGATACCTAATATACCATCATGGATTGGTGAAGCTCAAAGTAGGACGAGGGAAATATCAAGTGAGATTAGCAGATTATTCATCAAGGTTAATGGATTTCTATCGAAAAATCAAAAACAAGATGCGATTGATTGGTTACAAAACTTATATCCAGTCGGAGAATCTGAATCCAAGATTATTGTTGAGTACATCATCGAACAAAACGCCATTGCTTCTCTGCCCACAGACAATCGAATAATATTAGAATCATATATGGATCCTTCCGGGGGACTAAATATAATTGTTCTATCAATTTTTGGGAGAGAGACAAATTCTGTATTTTCACAGGCTCTGGCAGCTGTACTGGGTGAAAAACTAGATTGTAACATAGCTATAATTACAACAGATAATGGTTTTCTATTACGAATACCTCCGGGGATTGAATATGATTATGCTAAACTATTTTCTTTGATAAACGATGATGATCTCGAGGGGTTATTGACAAACAGTATAAAAACTACAGAATTATTCCGTAATAGATTTAGACATGTGGCATCACGATCTCTAATGATATTAAAACAATTTGGGAAAAATAAAATCCCTATGGGACAACAGCAACGCATCGCAAGATGGCTATTATCCTCACTATCTCCGAATTTTCCCATTATCAATGAGACCGTTCGAGAAATATTATATGATACTTACAACCTACCTAAGGCGAAATCAATCCTTCGTCAAATTAAATCAGAGGAAATACAAATTGAATATATTCCACCTAGTGGTTTGCCATCTCCCTTCACACATGATATCATACTTAATGGCCATTTAGACGTAGTAATGTTGGAAGATCGACGAAGCCTTCTTCTATCTCTTCATAAACAAGTTCTTTCACGTTTGCTACCTGAAATCAATGCCTATGATAATCTTCTGGAAATTGAAGATGTGGAAACATATTACCGATCAAGATTAGATAACAAAATTTTACAAGATGCAAGAGGTGCGGTATTATCTTTTGTAGAGTATACAAAAATAAACAAAAACTTCATTTCTGAATGTTCAAAAGCAACGGGTGTAAACAAAGAAATGATCAATGAATTTATTTCAACAGAAGAATCCATAATTTCTTTACCGAATGATCAATTCACAACTTTAGAACTTCTTCCCTACTATGGAGCTACCCATCCTAAAAAATTCTGGAATTATTTTGTTGGTAAAGAATCAATAATTGCTCCAATGGAAAGAAGCGAAGAGATCTCCCCAGAATTGGGTTGGGAGATGATATTTTATTACTACTTAAAATATTCTGGTCCCAAGATATTAAACAAAATCGCTGAAGAACTGGAGATAAATCTTGAAAAAGCTCAGGCAATTTTATGGAGAATGCAGCAGAAAAACATAATTCTAGTTGGAAACTTTATCGGAAATAATCAGGAATATATCCTTCTAGAAGATCGTGATGAAATACAAAAATTAGCTCAGGTATCAGACGATATTACCGAGGATAAACTCAAGCAATTTAGATTGAATAAAATGAGATTATCCAAAAAATTTCAATCATCAAATATGACTGTTGAAGATTATTTAAGAGAAAATGGCCCCTCTCGGGATCCAATTGAATTAATAGCACGTCTTCCTGCTTTTAGTTGGTTTGAATTGAGACGTTGCATACTTAATCGTGAGGTTTACTTTGGTCGATTTTTGGGTAGAAGATTAGTGTTTATGCATAAGGACCATATCAAATATTTTGTTTCCATTGTAAGATCATCCCAATTATTAGATGAATTGGCAGATGAAATTTTTACCATTATATCTGAAATTCCAGGTGTTACTCAAAAGGAAATCTCCAGACTCGTGAATCAACCATATAGTAAGATTCAAAGCACTATTAATTTTTTGGAACAAGAACTTTACATTAGCCGGACTGGCTGGGAATTAACCCTTTCCCATGGTGGATTTACCAGACCTGGATATATCATTTTACCCAAAATCATAACCGATGAGTCAATATATCAAGATGCAATAAAACGTGTTTTACTTTTATGTTTAAATTGGTATGGCCTATTAACACTTGATGATCTGCTCAGGATAACACGATTGCCTTACCCAGCTGTAGAATCTGGCCTTAAAGAGCTTAAGGATAAAATAAAGAAAAAAAATATATTCTCCTATCTTTATTATGGTATTCCTGAAGATATTAAGACGATTGAAAAAATCACGATCGATAATAGTAAGGAAATTCATTTACTCAGCCCATACGATCCTTATTTTTACACACATGGGGCCACTTTCAGACAAGAGCATCTTCCTAGGAGAACAAGATTATCAATAATACAAGACGGTATAGCATCCGGACATATTGAAGTTTCAATACCTGACAAAGACATACTCCAGGTACTAAATATCCAGATCAATAAAAAATTAATGCTTAACAGGTCATTTATTCAATCACTTGGAATCAAATTACTTGATTTGGGAAGAAAGGCATATCAAGTAAATGCAGTCTTTATTGAAGAAATTCAGTTTAAGGCAGCTAATCATCAAGAAAACAAAAGTGTGGTTTCTTCACTGATAAATATCGGGTACAAATTAGATATTGATTATTTGGTTGCTGGGGCTAAAAATATTGAAAACTATACAATGAAGGATATAATTGAAACACGGCAGATAAATTGGAAAAGGCGTGAATCACAGAAATATTCTAGTGTTCAATTACTATTTGATGCCATTCCAATGATTTCAGTTAAAAAAGCCCCTTTATTATTAAATCTATCATATAATCAGTCAACTATTACTCTTTCCAAATCTATACGCGAAGGCATAATTCATCATAAAGACCACATCCTATACAGTAATACACTCTGGGACTCATTATCATTCCCTGATTATGAAATTGGAAAAGAGTTCACAGAACAATTAATTAAGCCAAGTACATTAAATCAGCTTGCGTCTAGCTTGCACAAGAATCCAGAAGAAATTAGAGGAATGCTTTTTCCTGCCGTAAGATCTGGAATGGTGGAAAGCATATCCCCATACAGCCCGGTTATTGAATATAGATTAGTGACTATTAAACCGAAATCTCGGGAAGAGAAATTATCAACTTGGATAAATTTTTTAATTAGTAATAACGGACCAATTACATTCTCGAGCCTAAAAGAAAAATTGAATCTACATATTGTTGCTTATAGGATAGAATTATTATTAATTCTAATTGATGCGGTAAAGGAAAAAAGATTGTTGTCCGCAACTATAAAGACAGGAAAGATGAAATTCTCAGAACTTGTATACTTTAACAATCAACAAAGAGAAATCCTTCAAAATCCAACGAGAAAACAAGAACTCCCCGAATGGGGAATATATCCGATCGTTGAAGGGCTATTCGAGGATACTCATCCAAATTATAGTCACGTTGTGGTCCATCAAGGTAATCCAGTCGCAAATTTTAAAATGAAGCGAATAATAGATGAGGCTATAATAGAAGACTTGTATTTAGATGCGGTTCTATTGAAAGAACCACATAATTTAAGGTATTTAATAGGCGAAATAGAAAACCATCTTTTCTCATCTGGTTTGTTAGGTTTAAGGATTAAGCATATTCACTCTGCAAATCCAAATTATTGGCTTGGAATGGCATCCTCTAACGAAATGTCTGATTCCGATATAGGGTCTGATTAATTACATGATAACGTTATTTGACACTATCAGAGCAAAAGTAATTGCTCAAAATCTGCACCAACCAGTTTTTGCCCATAACCTATCTTCAAGGTTGGAAGTTCTCAGCAGATCATGGTTCATAACCGGTGATTTTGGTTTTCGATCTCGGAGTAATTCAAAAATTCGTTCCCCTAGTAATCGATTAATAAAAGATGGAGGCTTGAAAATGCCATTGAAACGTAAAAATCGTATATTTAGTATACCCATATGCCTTTCAATATTCCCAAATATGATTAAAACAGCGTATGATGAAGAGATACTTTCCATTGTTTTAGATAACGGGGTAATAGATCGTTATGAATTAGCAAATCAGCTGGCCATTCCCGTAAAAATATTTGATAATAGAATCAGAAGGGATATAGTTTCCTGGAATTTAATAAAAATTGATAATCTAATCTGGCATTGGTCTACCTTTGCCAAAAAATATCAAAAACTGGCCAGTAAGGGATCCAAAATAGATTTACAGAAAAATACAATATTGAAAATTATAGAGTATTATCCATTTTTAACAATTGATCAGATTTCATTGTTATCGGGAATTAATATATTAGATTTGGCTAGACCATTATCGGATCTTGTACGAGATGGATCTTTGAAAAGAGGAATAACTAGAGAAGAATCACCGGATGAGATTTTTTCAACAAATGTTGATTTTAATTCAATTGATTGGGATAGTGTAGATCCATTTGTATTGGAAAACGGAGATGCTTTGGTGGAGACAATTAAATTAGAGCGATTTTTTGAATGTGATAAGGGTAGTTATTGGTTATTTGTAAAAGGAATTCCACAAGCAGAATTTAACCTGAAAAAAAATCAGAAAAGTAGAAAACTAGTTGTTGGACGATTGCAAAGACTTTCGACTGCAAAATTAAGTATCCCGGAAATTCTTGATAGCATGAATTTTTGGGCAAGATCAAAATCTATCCCAATAGAAATTGATTTGCTAGATAGTGTATCGACAAAACTGGCAGTTGCTACAACCCAATTGCTACTTAACAGAGGCTATAATCTGGAAAAGAATGACCTTGTATTAAGAAAATTTCGGGCTATCAAAACTATTAAGAGTCTCTCGTGGAACAAACTAGGGAAATGGCACAGGAAGAAACAGGGATTCAATTCTTCTTTAACTTCAGCTTCATTACTCAAGGAATTTGTCCAGCTAGATGATATTCAATCAATTTCATGTAGACGTAATATTCCACCCGACAAATTAGACCTTAAAGACGTTATCTATACCAATGGAATTCATTATCGTCTGGGATTTATACACAAAAATCTCGTCCCCTTCGTAATCTCTGGATGGCCACGAACAGTAAAGATTAACCTATTAGATCGGGAAATCTTAAGGGAGATTAATAACGCTTCAACCACCTCAAATATTGTACTAAATGTTAACGGTACAGAAACTGATGTTATTAGAAGATTAAGATATTTGGAAAGTGGAAGGGT
>CAZRLL010000002.1:0-57912 GCA_964600735.1 uncultured archaeon | reverse complement strand
GTCCAATCGACATTAAAAAATGTACATGGCTTCAATTTGAAACGGAATTACAGACTGAAGTTAATTCATCGGAAACGCGTTCACTTGCCTCTATAGCCAAATTATTGGAAATTATTCTTAAAAATAATATACCACTTAATAATTCTCAATTATCTCGTTTTTTCGGTTTGACCACTGAAGAAATTTTGCAAATAAAAAATTATTTGTTAGTTAAAGAAAAATTAATTGATGGATATTTCTTGGATGGCGAAAGTGAAATTCAATTAACAATTCCCACTACTATTGATATTATTGACATGGATGAGGTAAAAACAACAGAGGATGATTACCAATCAGTAGTACAAAGAGTTGATTTAGTTCCAGAAAAGGATCCATTAGCGATTTTTCATCTGACTCCCCTTGTTATGAGTGACCAATCATTGATACCGTCGGATAGACAAGTTATAGGTACACGTACTTGGATGATACTATGGGATGGAATTCCAGCAGGATACATTCTCAAAATACCAGAAAAAGCAGGAATGCCGGATTATAATATGGATATTAGATTAGCAAAAAACTTGACAACTTTACCAGTGATTTCCGGTGCAGTGCAAAAATTTGTTGAATATATGCGAAGTTGGTATGGTGAGGAGGGAAAACTGAACTCAATAAATGGTTCGGCACCAAGAGACCGGAAATGGGAAGCTCTAAGATTCTTTTTCGAATCAATCGGAATAAATTTCTAGGTATTACTAAATTAAAGGACTAAATGATGAATTATCCAATAGTATTGCTATCCCAGTACATGATAATGGGATGGTAAGATTATCGAGGCCTGTGGGACTAATCAATTCAACCGTACTCATCAGCATAGCTGTAATTAATGGTAACAGGAGAATAACTCTAAAGGGATAATCAAATTTATCTATTACCGAATAAAAATACAGAACAACAATTAATAAGATATATGTGGAAATGAAGCCAGTAATTGACCCTTCAATTGTTTTACTTTGAATATATTTCCACGAATGTTTGCCATACGCCACCCCTGCGATACTTGCCATGGCATCACCTATTACTAATGGAAGAAAACCGACCTGAATAATCCAAGGATCATCAAAAAATAGAAAAATAAGGCTAGTTAATGAAATAGAATAATAAATAGTTCCTAGACCGTGACCTTCTGCAAATGCTGACATTTTGAAACGGGGAATTGGGGATACTGGGGAGGTGATATAAGTGATTATAATAAAACTTATTCCTATAATTGTAGGTAATATTCTGGATGAAAATAATAAGGGAATTAGAATAATTGACACTCCTACTCCAATATGAACAACCTTACGAGCTGTTTTTCCGGAAATTTTTCCATTTATTTTAATCCTGGTTGCAATTCCTATTACACTGAATATATAAATATAAGATAAGGGAAAAAGTATCCAGTCAAACCACGAAATATCCATAAAATTAAATCATATTTTAAATCATGGTAACTAAAATTTTCCTAATAGAATTCAATTAATGTCAATTTTACAATAAAGCCTCCGCGTATTCAGTGATTTTATTGTTAAATTTGTTTCCAATAATTAAATAAATCTGTATAATTACTAAATTTATCATCCACAATAATTTTTTTGATAAGTTTGATATTAAATGCTATACTAGCCCTAGAAATAATTTTATACAAAATTATTTTAATTAATTCGATGGTATCCTTCTATACTTACTTGATTATATGGCATTCAAGTGAAGGTGAAAACCCCCTTAAAGTTAAAGATAGACTCACAGGATTAGGTTTTAAACCACTTACAGGCTATCATGACTACGAGTATGACCATGGAGGAATACCGTCCATTGACGATATTTTGGGTTTATCCATAAAAGTCCATGAAACACTAAAAGGTAGTGGAGTAATGTATAAATTGGAATCCAAACCACCAAATTGATGTTTGTTTACAGATTTTTATCTCCATTGATCCAAGTAAGACTACTTTTTAAGTTTACATTAAATGGTGAACTCGCAAGGATTTAGATGCTCTCTCATTACTACTCCAAGGCAACATGATATCAAGTTCAGTTCAATTAAACAACCATTATAAGTGAAATCAGAACAAATTAATAAGAAACAAAGATGGGTCGAGAGGGATTTGAACCCTCGCTCACTACCACCCCAAGGTAGCATGGTTGGCTTGTATTGGTCACAACCAACACTATATACCAAGCTTCACTATCGACCCAAAAATCAAAGCTTGAAAAGTGATCCTGTTTAATTAGATCAAATTCATATTCACATCTATGATTAATAGTTTTTAATTTAGTGTTATTTACTGATTGCATTTACAACCAATATTAAAATTTAGTTTTTAAAGATGATATAATTTGCATTTTCAATAATTTTACACAGGATGGATTTTAATAAAATGATTTGCTAATTTAATATATATATATATAAATTCAGTCTACTATATGCAAACTGGGATGGTTTTCCGTTTTCCCAACCTAGGTGGAATAAAATGTACAAAATAGTACATGATTATAAAGCTTTGAATGAACGGTAGCATCAGCCTCTGCAAGTGGACCAGGTGCAGCAATTCTTGCAGAAAATATGGGAAATAAACGGATTGCAGCTTTTTCTCTTTTCACTGTTGCTCGAATGATCCCTCCGGCAATTGGAGCAGGAGTATCCTACTGGTGGTTTGAAACTGCAGGTAAGGATACACTTTCATCAAGTATTTTTCCAATAACTATGTGGTTTACAATATTTGGTATGGTTCTTTATATTGTATTTTTATATTTTTTTAGAAAAAAAGATATGGCATCAGAAGGAAGAGTTCCTGTTATTTCACAGTTTAAGATAATCTTTTTACCAATTGTTGTTTTGTAATTGATAACTAATCATCATAAAACCAGAGTGTACCGTCTTTTTTCCAATCTTTTCGTGTATCTGTCTCGACAAGACGCTCAATTGGCAATAGTATAGTAATCTCTAGGTATGGTTTTTTCGGATTTTCTTTATCTTCATCTCTTTCATGTTCTATTGTTATTCCATTTCTAACTTCAAGCTCTTTCCTTGTCAAATATTTGTATTTTAGTGATCCCAAGTTGTCTTTTTGCAACTTTAAAATCTCAGCTGGATTGTCAAGTACCTTTTCAAATTCCAATCTTAATCGTTTCAAGTAGTTGACAGACGATGTAGTTATATTATTTACAAGGGTATACATCCCCTGCCTATATTGATTGAATTCTAATATAAATTCTGGATTCTCAAATATTATGTGCTCATAATCTTTTCCTCTTACACTCAAATCATCCTCAGCAATTTGATATTTCCTTCTGGGATATTTACCGGGCAACCCACTCTCTTCCTCAAAACTAACTATCTTTAATTTGATTAATTCTTCAATATTCCTCAAAATAGTAGTTTTAGACTTTCCCAATTTGTTTGCTAAATCCATTGTTGTCAGCACATCGTAAATATTCAATAAATGGATGATGTTTGCTTTTACTTTATTTCCATATGCTTTTATGATATTTGTGCGCGGAGTTGATTTATTCACTTTTCTAATTTTAGTTTAACTGTAATGTTTCATAAAGTTTATTAAATGGAACATTGATAATGACAGTATGGTGTTGCTAATAATGTTGCAAAATCCCAATAATTCGAAACATTACAAGCATTATCAGGTGAAATGAATGATTCAAACAACAGAAGCACTAGAATTAAAAAATATAAGTTACATCACAAACTATCATCAACCGATAATAACTCGAGATATGATCAAACTTTCAACAATTATTCATCGTATCGAAAGTGAAAATCCAGTACCAAGAGATACGTTTCTCATTAGAACTCCATATTCAGCAAAAGGAATGTTTGGACTTGCAAAAATGTTGGCAGAAAAAATACCAATCCCTTACAATTATATTGTCCAAGACTGTCGAGGTAGATATGACTCGGAAGGTGATTTTGATCTATTTAATGAAACCAATGATACAATTGACACTATGAATTGGATTGAAAACCAAGATTGGAGCAACGGTAATGTTCATATCTTTGGGCCTTCTTATATGGGTTGGGTTGCACTTCAAGTATTGCAGAAAGAAAGCCAAGCCAAATTAGTATCAATATTCTCACCGATGACATTTTCAGATCTGCTTGACAATGCAATTTATAACGATGGAGTCTTAAATCTACATCATTCTTATCCGTTCTCTATAATGATGTGTTCGAGAGTGCAAGCACCTCTCACTTATCTTAATGTCCCATTTCCAGAAGCTTATGATATTGCGATTGATGAAGGGATGAAATCTCAAGGTTATAATTCCAAAATTTGGGATTTATTTTTAGATAAAGATAGATTGGCTGAATACACAATCAATTATGATGGTGATCCAAAGTTCTCCACAAAGGCAACATTTGTTGCGAGTTATTATGATAATATTTGTCGTGGATCAATTAAGGCATTTGAAATTGTAAACAAAATTGGTGGAGTAAAACCTAATCTGATAATTGGTCCTTGGGGTCATAATGGTTATGTAAATTCTCTCGATTCCGTGGGAAAATTCAAAATTACCAAAGCACAATCCGATGTAAGCAAAGACCTAATACAGCATTTTCAAGGACTTGAAAGTAAGGAACAGAGAGTAAAAGTATATGTCATAAGAAAAGACATTTGGATTCAGACAAACCATTGGCCCATAAATACCTCACTTCTTGAATTTTCATTTTCTCTAAAAGATCAGAAAAGTGAAATACGTGCTGATTTTAATGAACCTGTAAAAACCATGGGAGGTCCAGTTTGGGATAATTTTCTAGTCAAGGGACTCGATCCAGGTCCACATGATCAGCGTGGAATTAATCGTCGAGATGATGTGGTTAGACTATATACTAAGGAGTTTAATGAAGAAGTTATCATTGCTGGTAATTCAATTTTAAAGGTAAATGCTTCGATAAATCTTCCAAAGTCTCACATTACAGCCAAGTTAAATCTTGTAGATATTGATGGAGTTGAATATATTTTACAGGATGGTATCAAAATTATTGATGTAGAGAACAGCTTTCAAGAAATTGAAATTAATCTTGACTTCTTTGCATTTAGTATTTCTAAGGGAGAAAAACTCATGATAGAATTAAGCTGGTCCAATTATCCAAAATTTGCCAGACCACTTCACAGAAAAAATTACACAATTACGTTTGATACCTCAATACCTGTAAGCCTTCAATTAGAAAAATATGAACCCTAACATTGAACATTTATCAGAGTAATTGTCTAATCCACCTGAGTTTCTCTACCACGGGTCATATCTATCCACTGGTAATATCTACTAGCATAGATCAATAGGGGGGTTGAAAGGATGGATAAGAGAATTAAAATTGGAATACCATAATTTTGTACACTAATAGATTGCTCTGTTATAATAAGAACAGGATCGTACATTCCAAAAAATAATTTCACATACCATCTGTCCAGATTATCATTCATTATCGCCATTATCCAGAGTAAGAATAGGGCAAAAATTGTTGATCGAGCGATCAAAACTCCTTTTTCCTTTACCAATAGACTAATGGAAATGGTCATTGATATCAAAAAATAATACAAAGGGAATAAAGAGATGATAGCAATTACTTCCCAGGCTAAATTTATCGTCTGACCAACTGCCATTTCCGATATGACCAACCAAAAAATCATCCATATAATCATCCAGATGATTTCAAGTAACACTGCGAAAAATCTCTCAAATACTACTTTTTGGGAATTGATAGGAACAGATCCCATAATTTCACCCGTCATTGTTTCTCCATCTCTTTTCACAATTTTATTTATCCAGAATATTGAAAGAGGTAGGAAAAAAAACCAATGATTCCCAATCGCCTGAGTAATAAGAAACCACAGCCAAGGTCTATCAAGAATATCATGATTATAGGTAAATAGTCTCATTATCCCACCACTTCCAAATCCCCCAGCAGCCGTCGCAACATCCTCGCTATACGACAGTAACTGCAGGGGCCACATAATGATTATCCCAATAAAAGTAATGAGCAATACTCTTTTCTCTGAATAAATAAAATCTGCGGTGAATGGAAATTTTTTCTCTAATGGTCGAACCCAAAATGTATAAAAACTATTTTTATCACTCTTGAATTTGACTCTTTTCGTGGGCTTTTTCTTGCGGAATCGGCTGCTGAAATTACTGATTAAGGGGGGGATTGATAAACCAGCATCTTTAATGAGATCCTTTTTGCTAAATCCTTGAATTACTAACCACATCATTACAGTTGTAATTATAACTAGCTTTACCACCATCTCCCAGATTATTTTATTTCTTAGGAATAGTCCAGTTGGTTCGTACCAGGATAAAATATTAAAATCATCCATCCAAGCAAAGTCTTCTTGAAGTCTTGAAATCATTTGCAGTGCATAGAGTGATAATACTCCTAGTAATCCATTTTGTTGTCCTTTTTCCATACTACTTGTAATCAAACCGAGAATTATCCCAAGAGCTAATCCTGCAAGGCAAAATAAGAGAGTCCACCAGAATATATTAGCCAACCGTATAAGGGGAATGGTTTTCCCAAGGTCGTATATCCAAATTGGAAACAACCAAACCAAAATTAGGATAATGAAAAATGTCACTGAAACCATCCACCTTCCAAATATTAGTTTGCTTAGATTCACAGGTAATGTGTGGATTAACTCACCAGTATCATCATCCACTGATTTTATTGCGACTCGAGTTCCAGACATAATAGCAAAAATGAAGTAAATTATTGATGTCATCGATGCGAACATACCTATCCACAAAGCAAATCCTGGAGACTCTCCTCCTATTTCGCCAAGCATTGCAACAAATACATCTTCGTCAAGAATTTCCATAAAATCTTGCATAGCAGCTTCTCCTGGATACATGCTTAACATTAAAAAATTATATAAACTGATTCCGATAATCCAGTAAACATACCACGAGAGATCATGACGCATTTCGTTAAAATAAATAGATCTAAAAACTTTCATACTATTCACTCTGTTTTGTAAAACGAAAGGAAGTATTCTTCTAAATCTGGTTCTGGAAGAAAAAAATCCAGTATACCAGCAACTTGACTCAAATTCGTGGTGAATTCAACCGTCGGATAGTCAAAATAAACAGTAATTTTTTCTGAAGTCTGATTTCCTATGGTTGCATTAATCGTCTTGGATAAGGAAATCACATCTATATTCTTATCAACTTTGAGGATAGCCTTTCTCGGTAAATTGGATAATAGCTGTTCAACGTTTCCTGAACTCACTATGCTACCTTCCTTGATGACAGTAATGATATTACATATTTCTTGTACTTCCGCCAAGATATGAGATGAAATAAATGCAGTATTTCCATTGGATACATATTTTTTCAGAAAAATATTGAATTCTTCTTGCATCAAAGGATCCAATCCAATAGTCGGTTCGTCTGCAATGAAAATTGCTGGTTCATGCATTAATGCTTGGACAATAGCAACCTTTTGCTTGTTCCCTCTACTCAATTCGCCTGTTTTCCTAGTTGTATCAAGGGATAACCTTTCAATTAATTCATCTTTGAGTGGGGCTTTTCCCCTTAATGTTTCTATATAGTTCAGATATTCTCTTACTGAATAGTGTTTGTATAACTCAAAATCTGATGGAAGATAACCAATTAATTGCTTTGCTTCAACTGAACCAGCAGGATGATCATGAATGAGTGCCTTACCACTTGACTGCCGGAGTAAACCTACAAGAATTCTAATTGTCGTGGTTTTACCAGCACCATTGGGTCCAAGAAAACCATGAATAACTCCTGACTCAACTTCAAGATTGACATTTTCTACTCCTCTAATTTGTCCATAAAACTTAGTTATATTTTCAATTCGAATCGCTGGACCATTATTAATACTATTTCTGTCTTCCATATGACTTCCACAGAAGATAATTTAAAAAATATTTGAAATTGTACGGATATGACTTGCTCAAAATCGGATTAATTGTTTAATATTTTGAAGAATCTTGATTTTCTGTTTTAAAAAAATACAGAATTTAGTATTATTACGGATTGCTTCTTTAAAATATGACATATAAAAAATAATATTTTTCAAATAACAGAGCATAAACTTATAATTATGCGATTTTTTAGAGATTGTAAAAAAATATATTGAAATAGTAAATAAATCATTATTTTTGATAATTTTCTCAATCTCTTCTAATCTTAATTTTGGTCTCTAAAAGATGAGCCAATTACTGATGATGTTTAGATTTTAGCTTCTCCATTAAATTTATCAGAATTTTCGCTACTATTTTTTGCCAATGTTCTAACTTCTATTTTATTGATTGATTTAAATAATTCTGTAGGTTTGGTAGTTGATATAGTACTCCCATTTGAAACAGAGGATTTCTTAAAACTTATAGGAGTAAAAAATTACCAGAATTTTTCATATTTTATTTCTTCTTTTGGCCATCCTAATTCCAGTAAAACCTTCTCAACGGTTTGAATCATTGGTATAGTTCCGCAGCTTAGAGAGGTTGGATATTCCTCCCCTACTATTCTCCAGGCTTGTACTTCCCGTTTTATCATTTCTGCATCAATTCTACCAGTTAATCCGGGCCACGACTGTTTCAATTTATCCTGAAGACGTGTGAGTGTATAAATAACTTTGATGTTTGGATTCATCCGTTCCATTGTCTGTAATTCCTTAAGAAAAATTATATCTTTGGGTTTTTTATTGCTATATAATAATAATAATCGTCGATCTGATTTGACTTCCGTTGCCCATCGCATCATGCACATTAAGGGTGTGACACCGACACCGGCACCTAATAGTAATACATCATTTTTCCTATCCTGCTGCAAAGTGAAATGACCATATGGGCCCCTCAGTGTCCAGCTGGAGCCAACATTAAGTGTCCACATGTGGTGCGTAAATAAACCATATAATTTGATAGTTAGATCTATGTAATCGGAAGTAGGTGGTGATGCAATTGAATATGCTCGATTTTTCCGTCCAAAAACATCAGGAAAAAATACCATTACATATTGGCCAGGGATAAATGTCCAATTTTTTGGTCTTTCAAAGCGAAAGGTTCTAACATCAGGAGTCTCTTCAATAATGTCAATTAACTCTGTTTCCCACTTTTGGGATCGAGGACGTTTTCTTCTCGCTTCTAGAGCAGCATCTACAGTCATACACTCTCAATCTCAATATATGTTGTATATTTATAAAATATCACGATAATTACAATAATTATTCGCGCTCATCTGGGACATGAGTAAATTATTGTATTGTATTGTATTCTAGTGACTTTTTTCAATTAATTAAACTTTAATGGTTAGAATTCTCTAATCATTCTTTTTTATTTTTATTTTTTCCAAAATTAACAGAAAATAAACATTAGGATGAATTATTTAATTTCATAATCACTGAAAACCATCTATATGTTTTACTTTGGGACTATGCTGTGTTTTCAACTGAGATTCGACTTTATCATAATATTCCATGGCAGCTGCAGTCATTGTTGCATGGACTCTATCTTTAGCACTGACAAAATGTTGATGTGTTATACTATCGCTCTCAATATTTTCTCTTAAAGCAAATAATCCAGCTTCTCTGCACAAAGCCTCAATATCTGAACCGACAAACCCATCAAGTAATTTTGCAATCTCTTCCAAATTTACATCATCCCCTAATGGCATTTTTCTAGTATAGATATCAAGAATGTCTTTTCGACCTTCATTATTTGGAGGTTTTACATATATCAAACGATCGAATCTACCTGGTCTTAGTAATGCAGGATCAACAATGTCGGGTCTGTTAGTTCCAGCAAGAACTACTACGTTGTTTAATGATTCTAAACCATCAATTTCTGTTAATATTTGAGAAATTACTCTTTCTGTGACGGACGCATCAGATCCCATTCCTCTACGAGATGCCATGGAATCGATTTCATCGAAAAAGATAATTGATGGTGAAGCTAATCTCGCTTTTCGAAATATATCTCTGATTGCTTTTTCGGACTCACCCACCCATTTAGACAATAATTCAGGTCCTTTTATAGAAATAAAGTTTGCTTCGGATTCATTTGCCACCGCTTTAGCTAACATCGTTTTACCAGTACCCGGGGGGCCATATAACAGAATGCCAGTTGGGGGTGTAATCCCAATGCGAATAAATACTTCAGGATTTTTAATAGGCCACTCTACTGTTTCTTTTAGTTGAACAATTACGTCATCCAATCCACCAATATCCGTATACTTGACTTTCGGAATTTCTACAAATACTTCTCGCAATGCAGATGGTTGCACTTCTTTAACCGCTGAAGCAAAATCATCATTGGTTACCTCCATTCGATCAAGAATTTCTACGGGGATACTTTCCGCGTCTAAATCTATTTCAGGGAGAAAACGTCTTAATGTACGCATAGCAGATTCCCTAGTTAATGATTGTAAATCTGCCCCTACCATGCCATGAGTTTTTTCAGCATAGTATTTGAGATCAACATCCTCAGCTAATGGCATTCCTCGAGTATGAATCTGCAAAATTTCATATCTACCCTCTGCACTTGGTACACCAATTTCAATTTCTCTATCAAATCGACCAGGTCTTCGTAATGCAGGATCTACTGCAGCTTCTCTATTTGTTGCTCCAATAACTATAACCTGTCCTCTTCCTACCATACCATCCATTGATGCAAGTAATTGCGCTACAACCCTTCGTTCGACCTCTCCTGGGGTATCTTCCCTACGAGGAGCGATTGCATCAATTTCATCTATAAATATTATCGAAGGTGATTTATCTTCAGCTTCTCGAAATATTGAACGTAGGCGTTGTTCGCTTTCACCATAATATTTGGACATTATTTCAGGACCATTAATTGTAATGATATGAGCTGTGGATTCATGAGCAACTGCTCTAGCGATAAGCGTCTTGCCCACACCAGGTGCTCCATGCAGTAAGACACCTCTTGGGGGGTCTATCCCAAGTTTTTCAAATAGTATGGGATGTTTAAGAGGAAGTTCAACCATTTCTCTTAGTTTCTGGATTACATCTTCTAGTCCACCGATATCTTCGTAGGATATGACCGTTTTTCCACCAGCCTTCGCATCGACAGGTTTATCGGTGACTTCAAGCTTAGTATCATCGGTTACAATTACTATACCCATTGGATCGCAAGAAACAACTATAAATGGATTTGCTCTTCCTAAAACAGGTATCATAACCGTATCATTTTCTGTCAAGGGATAACCGAGTAATTTCCTTTTAACAAAACTCTCAAATCCAAAATCAAGAGAAAGATTTAGTTGAGCTGGCGCAAATACGACATTAATTGCTTTGGAAGGCATCGCTTTAGTAATAACGACTTTATCGGAAAGTGAAACCCCAGCGTTCTGCCTGATGACACCATCCATTCTAATAATCGATCGTTTCAAATCTTCAGGATAAGCAGGCCAAGCAACAGCAGCTGTGACTCTTTGTCCTTGGATTTCAACAATCTCACCGGTTGATATCCCAATTTTTCTCATAGCTTCATTATCAAGTCGTATTTTTCCGCGAATAACATCTCTATTCTTTGCTTCTGCAACGCGGAGCTCTACATATGGACGATCATCACTTTTCTTTGGAGGTTTGTCTTGACTACTTATGTGCACCACGAACTTTTTTTGGACTATAGTTTAGGAACATAGTATTCCTAAAAAAGACTTACTTATAGTATAAATACCAATTAACAAATCCAAACAAAATGGTTAGTAGTTTTAATAACAAGACTTGATGTATGAATGCAATCAGATTATTACCAGCAAATGAGATACTATAAGCATAATTATATTTTGGTTCCTTCATTTGGTATAACATGACAGTAAAGCTCCCAAGTATTACAGCGGGGCTAGAAATTGGAACAATTAACTTAAAGTCGAACAACTTTCATATAAATTCAAAAAACCGAATTTCCTTTAATTGTAAAAATTTCGTTGAATGCTGTTCTCAACTAATAATACTCGTCACAGGCTTCGATATTAGAAGAATAGAGTCCCATGGATATGAGCTTGATCAAATTTTGGAGAGTCTTTCCCCCTTTTTTCTCCCTGCCAAGACATATGGAAAAAAACCAGAAAAATTATACCAATTGAAACGAAAACCGTTTGATAATAGTTGCACATTTATGTATCAAAAAAAATGTCTAATCCATGAATTCAAGCCATTTTCCTGCAAAATTTATCCTTTCAGCTTGAAAATACTAGATGAAAATCGTATTAGTATAATTATCCACCGTGAAAAATTATGCAATGCTATAACTGCTGCAAATTCCCCAGAAGCAAATAACAATACTATTTTACAGAATTTATTGAATCTGATCAATATGGAACTAGAAGAGCGGAAAATAATTTCTCAATGAATTTTCAGACTGATGTTATGTACTCTCCCAAGCATCATCACATTAAATTGATTAAGCATTAATTTGATATCTAAATTTTTTTCTAGTTTAAGAATTCAGTAATTATAACTAGTCTTGGATTGTTTCCTTATCCTTCCATTTACAAACAATTGTTGAATTGCAATTGCAATAATTCATAAATCATAACTAAATCTATGTTTTGCAGATTGAGAAAATGACTACGCAAGCATTCATATTGTTAAATGTAGTATTAGGCAAAGAAAACGAACTATTGGAGAAATTAAATGCTTTAACAGAAGTTCACGAAGGTTATATTGTAATGGGGTCATTTGATATTATTATTAAGGTCGAAGTGCCTGATGCAAAAGACCTTCGACCACTTGTCACTAATAAGATCCGAACTCTAGGTGGAGTTCGTCAAACAATGACCGTTATTATTATATGATGGAAACAAAACATATCATTTTTCTTTTTTCTTTTTTTTATCTTTTGATAAAATCGTCTTTCCTTTGGCCGAAATGCCATTAAATATCACTTTCCCTTGTTTCACTATTGTTTTCGTTGTTTCTTTACCTTCAGATAATATAATTTCTAATATTTTCCCAATAGACGATCCTGCCTTATTTGCGTAAGCTTTAAATTCCTGTAATTTTTCTCTGGAAAAATCACCTTTCGAGTTTTCTAGTAAAGAAACAAATTTTCTATCAATACCGTACTCTTTTCCTTTTTTTACAGCAATATCCGCCAACAATGCGGGAGCGATGCCAAGAGGCAACAGTACAACATTAAGAATCAATACTAGTGCCATCATTCGTGGTCCAGTTGCAGGTAATTTTGACCAATCACTTCCGAGTACTTTCACCAGTCTCGAATCGACTTGACTCTCTATTTTTAATTTTTCTTCACTTGATATTCTTGGTCCTAGTTCTTTTAACACCTGTTGTAGAACAAAGCTCATTGCAATTTTTTGGGCCATAGTACTTGAATACCGATTTTAAAAATATAGTGAAAAATCGATTGATTAGTTATATCAGACTTTGCCTTTTTATTCTTTGTAACTAGTTTCGATGTTAAATTTCACTTTTAAATCTGTGTCAAGTGAATTTAATAGTTTGATAAACAATAAAACATTAATGACTGTTCGCGTTCAAATCGATCTTCACATCAAACATGAGCTTGCGGCCCTTATCGACATTGTATTAGAACAGACAGGCTTGAATATGGAAGAAGTCATTAATCGAGCAATATTCCATTATTATCCAGAAATTTTCCTTGCATCAGATATTGAACAAGTAATAACATGGATATTCTTTGATAACCGAGAACAATATATACTAAGTAAAATTACAGAATGCTACGAAATTTCCGCAGAAAATCTATTCTTCTCTCTATTTGAGCTTACTAATGAAGAAAAAACTATATAGGATTATACGTTAAATCAAAATGTTGCTATAATGTTGGAAAGGGTAAGTACCGGAATCGCAGGACTTAATTCAGTTCTTGGAGGAGGATATCCAAAAGAACGTACTATTTTAATTGCAGGTCCAGCGGGAGCAGGTAAATCAACATTTGGTTTAGCTTTTTTGGTGAATGGTATACTGCAAGAAGATGAACCTGGTATTTATGTCTCATTTGATGAAAGCTTAGATAATGTTCGTAATGATGCCTTATCCTATGGCTGGGATCTTAAAGCGTTAGAAGATCAAAATCTGTTGGCAATGATAGATGGGTATTCGGAAAGAGCTGGAGTGGGATCAAAAGAAAAATACACTATCAAATTAGAAGTCGATGAATTACTAAATGAGTTAATTGGTTTAATTGACAGCATTGGCGGTGAAAGAGTAGTTGTGGATAGTATTACAGCAATTGCTCTAGGATTAGATTCAGAAATCGCTCGAAGAAAAGAAATTCTGAAGTTATCTGCAGTAATGACTGCATTAACTTGTACAACTCTGATGATTTCAGAAATGAAAATAGAATCAGAAATTTCAAGATTTGGGATAGAGGAGTTTATGGCACAAGGAGTTATTACTCTTCGCTATCGATTCGGAACCTATGGTCGACGATCACTGCAGGTGAGAAAAATGAGAGGTTTAAAACATTCATTGAAAGAAATACCTTTTATTATTTCGAACGAAGGCTTATCGGTATATCCCGATGAAGATCTGTATGGAGCCTAGTTCTGTAACAGCTCTCAGTTCAGGTAACTACATCATTTTCGTTCCTGTTTCAAATCGATCATTTTTTGAACTAAAAAAATGAAATGGGACTTGGAGTAGTAGGACCATCGGTAACGTAAGATCTAGAGCAATAAAACGGATATCAAAAAATATTGTAATCAATTTCTATGATCAATGTAATATAGACTTTGAAAACAATAAGATGGTTGTGCAGAATGTGACGAATGTACAAAGTAAAAGTTATAGAAATCGAATTGCTGGTTATGTTACAACATTAATGCGTCAAATCAAGGAAAACAAGATCCAAACCCTAGAAGAGCTTGAATGAATTTTTCATAGCTTACGAATATTGCTAATTGTTTATCATTATGATCTTAATTATGATGTACAGTTATTGAAGGTCATTTTTAAAATACATTAATTTCAGATAAAATTTAATGTCATTTTCCTCACGTATTTCAGGATTCCATAAATTATCTCAACTTGAGAAGTTAGAGAAATTAAAGGAACTCGTGGGATTAACCGATGAAGAGGTAAAAATTTTAACACATTCAGATGCCCCAGTAACAATTGAAAATATTATTGGAACAATTCCCATTCCAATTGGTCTCGCTACAAATTTTAAAATTGATGGTCATGACCGATTTGTGACGTATGCCATAGAAGAAGCAAGTGTAGTGGCAGCAGCTTCTAATTTAGCAAAAATGGCTCGAAAACATGGAGGATTTTATACTAGTAACACTGGACCTCATATGATTGGTCAAATTCAATTGCTGGACGTACCCAATCCAATTTTTGCATCACATGAAATACTTTCAAGAAAGGATGAAATCCTCGAATTAGCTAATAAGCAAGATCCCATTCTCATTAAATTCGGGGGTGGAGCAATCGATGTTGAATCACGCGTAATAGGAACGGCTACAGGTGAGATGTTAATTACACACTTAATTGTAAATTGCCTAGATGCAATGGGGGCAAATGCTGTAAATACAATGTCCGAGGCTGTTGCACCATTATTGGCAAAAATTAGCGGTGGAGAAGCACGTTTAAGGATCATTAGTAATCTAGCAGATCGAAGGATTGTACGTGTACGTGCTGTTTTTGATAAAGAAATGTTGGGTGGTGATGATATTGTTGAAAGAATGATTAATGCTTGGGCTTTTGCGGATGCTGATCCATACCGTGCTGCTACTCATAATAAGGGTATAATGAATGCTATATCTGCAATAACAGTAGCCACCGCAAATGATTGGAGAGCGATAGAAGCTGGAGCGCATGCTTATGCAGCAAGATATGGTCATTATGGATCATTATCTTCTTATGAGATAACAGATGAAGGTCACTTAGCTGGAACACTGGAATTACCAATTGCAGTTGGAACAATTGGAGGAGCTACTAAAATTCATCCTACAGCTCAAATATGTTTAAAAATAATGGGTATAAAAAATAGTGTTGAATTAGCCGAAATAATTGCAGCCGCTGGTTTAGCTCAAAATGCAGCAGCCTTAAGAGCTCTATCAGATGAAGGGATTCAAAAAGGACATATGAAATTACATGCAGTAAACCTTGCTGGATCCATCGCTGGTATCAAACCAAATGAAGTTGAAATAGTCGCAAAGAGAATGATTGAAGAAGGAAAAGTACGTATGGATCGAGCTGAAGAAATCCTAAAAGAAATTAGATCGTGAGTTAAAAAGTATACCTGTCAAAGATAGTGACTCTGATTACCTGGTATAAACCCATATTCAGCGCTTAAATATTCTAATATCTGATATAGAGCAACTTTTGATGAAGAAAGTATAATGAATTATCCTCAAAGTAGGGATTGGTATCTTTTAATCAATATCAATTTGAAAACCTTAAATCGATCCATTTTTTAAAGTCAAAATGTGTTTAAATTACTAGACAATTTTGTTTATGTATTTATCATTTTGATAATAATCATACCTAGTACAAACACAAACTCTGGAATGCAAGATAATATTTTTTCAATTGAAAAGATAGCATATAAAACAACTCTAAATTCCACCTATCATGAAATAACAAGCAAACAGATCCCTATTTCTTTCTGGCGATCCAATTCAAAAATTTTCCCAATCGTTGAAAGTCATGTATTTCCTATGGTATCATTTGGAGCAAATGGTATGATTTCTAATCTAGGTAAAGCATGGATTACTTGGACTATCCAAATCGAGGATAAAAAAATTGCAGCTTGGGCGATCTATGATCGAGGAAAAGTAACCAATTTTACACTAGTGGATGGCTATTATGACGAAATTTATTGGAATTCAGTTCAGCAAGAATTGTTTATAATCACATCAACGAAAACAGAGACCCAGTTTTTTTGGCATTCTACAGCAAACAAACCACTTGTTTCATATTACTCCATGGGATTTAATTCAACAAATCATAATATCTTGGTTTCAGAAAATAAATTCCTGATTTTTCTTTATCAAAATGGATCAATTCCGACGAATATTGAAATTACAGGCTTTTTTCCAGAATTGACAATTACTCAAGAAATACTAATTTCCTCAGGACTGGGAATGGGTTTATTCCAATTAGCTGATAATTCAATTGAATTGCGAACCGATTTTGAAAGAATTATAATTCCAGATGGTTTTACTAATCATTCCATAGTTGGACATTCAATGCTAGAACCAGCTGTTTATGATCCATATTCGGGTAAAGTATGGATAAATAATATTCTGAATGAAGTTACTGACTTACCTAATAATTCAGTATCCATTTTTCCCTACGGTTTAAAATCAAGTATTGTTCTCACAACATCTAATGAACTATACGAGTTATCCCCAAACGGATGGGAAATTATTGATACAATTAATCCCAAATACATAATCAACGACTATGCATTGATTGATATAGATCTATATGTCGGGACCAACCCAGAAAATGGTTTGCGGTTATTTGTTTCCGGACTTGATGTAGATGGGGATTTTATACCTGATACAATGGAGGATTATTATTTCACCTTACCAGAATCAACAGATTCAGATAATGATAGTATTCCGGACGGTTTGGAAATTGCTTTTGGAACAGACCCACTATTTGATGATAGATTACTAGACTATGATGAAGATAAATTAAATAATATTAATGAATTTATTGCGAAAACTGACCCGAAAAATCAGGATAGTGATTATGGTGGTGCAATAGATGGATGGGAAATTACTTATGAGTTAGATCCACTAGATCCTGAAGATGATCTTTTGGATTTTGATAGGGACGGTGTCCCAAATAACTTGGAGAGTATATGGGATTCAGATCCCCGCGACAATGACACGGATGACGATGATATGCCTGATGGCTGGGAAATAAAATATAAATTGGATCCTACGGATGGAAAAAATGCAATATTAGATCCTGATGCTGATGGTAAATCCAATCTTCAAGAATATCTTAAAGGAACAGATCCTTTAGTACCAGAACCCCGGAAAATTTTTGAAGGGCTTTACTGGTGGTTTACCATTTTATTTGCAATATTTGCACCATTAACTCTATTTATTTTGATAAAATTACTTCCAGATAATAAGATTTAATGAATTTATTATTTTTAATAAGTTTGTGGAAATAAAAGCGAATACACACATAATTGCAATTCTTTGTAAATCATGTGATTCAAATTGGAGATTATCAATTCCTATTTCTGGGAATAATATCGAAAGTTTTGCCACGATTTGTCCATGTGGAGCCATTATTGTTGGAAACTATAACTATTCCTTGGATATTGATAGTAATATTGATTCTAAATTTATTAGTAAGAATCAAAAATATTTGACTAATGGACAATTTGAGGTATTGAATTTGTCAGATGCGAAGATAAATCAATTACCTATATTAGAATTGGAATGATAGCATTTATTTTAATTTAATCCTTTCTGAATCAATTTAAGCCTAATAATGCTAGAGTGACAGCCATAACGGTGTATTGTCTATTTTCTGCTTCATCCCAAACAATTGATCGATCAGAGTAAAATACTTCATCTGACACCTCAAATTGTTTTCGTGGTAAACAATGCATAAATTTCCAGTTCTCTGATGCGTTTTTAGCCAATTCCATAGTTACGCGATAATTTTTAAAGGCCTCCTTTCGGTTATCAGCCTCTTCTTCTTGACCCATTGATACAAATGTATCCGAAACTATGACATTTGCTCCTTTAACTGCGTCAATAGGATTATCTGTAATATAAAACTCCGTTCCTGATTTCCCTGCTTCCTTTTCTGACAATTCAATAATCTCTAATGATGGTCTATAATTTTGAGGGGTTGCTATTCTTAAGTTCATTCCCATTTTGGGTGCAGCCACCATAATTGATTGTAACACATTATTGCCATCTCCCACCCATGAAATAGTCAACCCATCTAATTTTCCAAAATGCTCCTGGATAGTCATTAAATCCGCTAATATTTGTAAAGGATGATATTTGTCTGACAATGCATTGATAACAGGAACTCCTCCCTCTTTTGATAGGATTTCTACATCTGAATGATCATACACTCTAGCCAATATCACATCATTATATCTGGATAATACAAGAGCTGTATCCTTTAGCGTCTCATTCTTTCCCAATTGTATATCACTAGAACTTAAGAACAAGGCATGACCTCCCAAAAAAGTAATCCCTGTTTCAGTTGAAACTCGAGTTCTTGTACTCCTCTTTTGAAAAATCATAGCCATGCTGTGACCCTCTAAAGGCCGATAATTTTCCTTTCCCTTCACTTTTTTCTTCAATTCGATGGATAAATCAAGTAATTCTTGGATTTCATCCCTCGAATAATCTGCCAGCGTGAGTAGACTTCTACCTTTCATTATTCGTGTTATTGAATTCATATCTTTCAAATAATCTATGTATAACCGGATATTTAGAATTTCTAGTTGCAAATGCAACCCAATTGATAATAACTGATAATTGCTTTTTCACCGATTTTTTTCGAGAAAATTAATAATGTTAAATCGCGAATTTTATGGTATCTAACATTTTACTTAAATTTGAGCAAAATATTCCCAATTATTAATAAAATTTATTTCTAATTGGAGTTTATATTATGAGTCTCACAGGACAACCAGTTATAATATTAAAGGAAAGTAGCGAAAGAACTAAAGGCAGAGATGCACAAAAAAATAATATCGCAGCGGCTTCCGCTATTTCTGAAGCTGTTCGTTCGACTCTTGGACCTAGAGGAATGGATAAGATGCTAGTAGATTCGCTTGGTGATGTTGTTATAACAAATGATGGAGCAACAATCTTGGAAGAATTAGATGTTGAACATCCTGCAGCAAAATTAATCATCCAAGTGGCCAAAAGTCAGGATAAGGAAGTAGGGGATGGTACGACAACCGCAGTTATTATTGCCGGAGAATTACTTAAAAAGGGAGATGAGCTATTAGAAAAGAAAGTTCACGGAACCAAAATTGTTGCTGGTTTCAAAAAAGCAGCCGAAGAAGCAATTCGATCTCTCGAAGCGATTACACTTGATTTTGAGAATGGAGATCGGGATGTATTGACCAAAATTGCTATTACAGCCTTGAATTCGAAAAGTGTTACAACAGCAAAAGATGTAATTGCTAAAATTGCAGTTGACGCAGTATTACACATAAAAGAGTTAGTTGATGGTAAGACTATCGCAGATCTTGATAATATTAAAATATTACAAAAAAATGGCAAGGGATTGGCAGATTCTTACCTTATGGAAGGAATTGCAATAGATAAAGAAGTATTGCACCAAGCTATGCCTAAAAAAATATCTGATGCAAAAATTGCATTAATAAACACAAACATTGAGATAACTAAAACCGAATTTGACGCAGAAATTCGAATTTCCGATCCATCGGCTGTTCAGAGTTTTTTAGATAATGAAGAAAAAATGATTCGAGAAATGGTTGAGAAAATTAATAATACCGGTGCAACCGTCGTGATTTGTCAAAAGGGTGTGGACGATCTCGCACAACATTTCATGGCAAAAGATGGTATAATGGCAGTACGGCGTGTAAAGAAGAGTGATATAGAAAAAATTTCACGAGCAACGGGTGCAAAAATTGTTACTTCTTTAGATGAACTAACCGCTGGAGATTTAGGATCTGCTGGTAAAGTACATGAAACAAAATTAGGTGATGATGACTATATATATATAGAGGAATGTCCCTCTCCCAAAGCAGTAACAGCAATTATTCGTGGTGCATCAAAATATTCTACCGATGAAGCGGAGAGAGCCCTAACTGATGCTCTATCTGTTGTTAGAAATGTGGTTGAAGATGGAAAAATGATTTACGGAGGAGGTTCGTCTGAAATTCATATGCATGCTGCAGTAAAGAAACTAGTAGAGAATACTACTGGAAAAGAAAGGCTTGCAATTGATAAATTTGCCGAATCATTACTAATTGTACCAAGTACCCTTGCAGAAAATGCAGGTTTAGATCCGCTCGATATTATCGGCGAATTAACCGCTTCCTATTCAAGTGGTGATAAGAACGTTGGATTGGATCTAAGTGGTCATCATTTAGGTGAAATAGGAAAAGTTGGTGATATGGAGATTGCAGGAATTATCGAACCTTTACGAGTAAAAATACAAGCCATCAAATCAGCATCTGAAGCCTCAGAATTAATCCTGAGAATTGATGATGTTATAGCTACAAAAGGATCTGCTGACCAAGGAATGCCTGGTATGCCTCCAGGAGGTATGCCTCCAGGAGGTATGCCTCCAGGTATGGGTGGTATGCCCCCAGGAATGATGTAATTTCACAGATATATACAAAAATAAAACAAAAATCTATGCAATAAGGTTGTTATATCAAATTTCGAATTTTATTGTCACACAATTTAGGTATTGAATTTTATTTGATGTTTTCATCGTGTAAGTCTGCAATTGCCTGAGCTGGTGATTTATTTGGATCATATGCAATTGCATCCGTTAGAAGTTCAGCACCCTCGTCAGTAATATCTTTAAGTTTTTTCAGAGCTTTTACTATCTTTACAAATTCTTTACGTGTATGCTTATCCATTGGAACTGAAACTGCAATTTCACGCAATACAATAATGTGATCTGTTGCTATGTATTTACGGTACGGATCACTATATGGAGGTTCTTTAATAATATTAACGTGATACAATGTTACTTCTAAAATCTCATTTCGTGTGAAATTTGCTTCTTTGATATAACCAATCAATCTTTGAGCTGCCCATAATCGTCTTTTTGGATTTTTGTCTAACATTATTTTTTGTAGACGCGCAATAATCTGTGAACGATTTTGGGGAATACTAATAGATCCTAAATAAAACAAAATTGATGCTCCAAACAAAATGAGCCCTGCTACAATTAACATGCTTCTAAATCCCCAAATTGGCGGATCAAGCAAGTGTAAAAATTGTAACAGTAGACTACTTATAAAAAATATAACTGCCCACTTTTGTACTTGTTTGGCATCTTCTTTAATTTCTTGAATTATTATTTGATCTACTGATGGTATAGAGCTCATGAATAATTAAATAATTATAATATCATAAAGCATGAGGTAATGACCACAATTGATCAATTGCAATCCGAAGTAATTATTATATTATTGAAATATTAACAAATTATGTCAAAATCAAGCAGTGATGAATTGATGTTAAATCGATTATTGGTATTAATCCAAATAATTGCAGTTCCCATTTATTTTACAATATTTTCCATAAAATGGCATAACAAGTTACACGATTTTTTTGACGATAAGTGGATTCAGAAAGTATTTCCTGACTGGCTTATATGGTTTGAAATTCATTTGTCAATACCTATCTTTTTTTCATTACCCTGGATTATTATTAGTATTTTAAAAGCAACACGAATTGCTGATTCTTATAGTCTCATGGGAAGGGCATTAGGGAAGGTTAGGATAGATCAAAAATTGTTTTACGGATTAAACGCAGCATTTACTCTAATATTTCTTGTATTGCCATTCGGAGGTCCAATCATAACCATCCTTGGAATATTTTTCCTTTTTAGAATTCTTACCCGAAAAGCAGTCATCGGAAGAATTTCCAAGTTGTTTTGGTTGATCCCAGCAATCATAATTTCAATTCTACCAGGATTAATTGCAGTTGCATTTTACTCAAATTATACTGAATTATTCGATAGAATTTTTGACATCTGGCAAAATTACATAGATAGGATCTTCTACGTGGGATTATGTTTAGCTATTGCAATCAGTATTGGTAATTTCTTCTACTTTCTTTACGAGAGAAGGAAAAAATTCGTGAAGATGGAAATCGATCCGTACAGATTAATATACGTCTTGAAAATTTTGACATTTGGTTCATTTTTATTTATTTATTTTGAACTCGAAACTAATCGTTCTAATCCAACAACTATCAATACCATCAACATACTCGCAGGAATATTGGTTGGAATAGAATTTATCCTTAGAAGGGTGAATAAGATACCCTCTGATTCATCAGGAGCAAACGTAATGGTTTTCGCATTTATTTTAATCAATTTAACTACTCGTTTGATTAAATCTTCTGAGTTTATTTCAGTTGAATTTTTCAGGACATTCCTAATAATAGTTTCAGGGTCAATTTTCTTTTTACTTTTCTTAATGAGCTATCGTTATGCAACTGATGATGAATTATTCACCGACTAATACATTAATGTAACATTGGTTGGTGCTGTCCTAAGTAAGATTATTGCTTTATCGTTTTATACTAGAAAATCAGGGAAATTTTTAGTCCTAATAATAGGAATATGTGCAATTTTAGGTGAAGTCTTAATGAAAGAAACAAATTCCCATTTTTCTTCTTCACTTTCTGTACTAAAATTATATGCAATAAAATTATGTTTCGGAGGTTCCTCTGCATATGCAATTAAGGTTACTGGCAATCCCCGTAGTCCGTACCAAGACGGGATTAAATGTGATATCGCATAAATATATTTACCATCTTTTTCTCCATAATATAAATACACTCCACGGTTCTGAGAATTTGATACTACCAACCTGATTAAATCATCGATAGTTTCAAGAACAAATATTTGTGCTTTTATTATCTCAACAGCCATACGATCATCAAGAATATTACAACTATAAAGACTAGGAAATACTACATATATTGTGGCAAACGAATTTTTATAATTTTGATTTGATAATCTCGATGCTATGTTACAGCAAAGATTAGTAGTAGTGCAACTAATAACCCATAAATGGCAACAGCTTCTATAAGAACAATAAATATTAGGGATGTTCCAAACATCTCTTCCTTTTCTGAAATAGCTCCAAGAGCTGCCGATGAGGCAGTCCCCATTCCGATTCCTGCACCAACACCAGCAAGTCCGACAGCTAGACCAGCACCTATGAATTTACCAGCTTTATCGGATAGTAGAGTTGTACCGCTTGAATCCTCTGCTTGTAAAAGACCGAGAGATTTGACTGATACTGTTATTAAAGTTAATGCGATACCTAATGCAAATGCGGTGGCAAATAAAATTTTCTGTTTGATTTTCATTTTGGTTGTTATCTCCTATAGGATCGATCTTTAGGATCGATAAATTGGAAACATGAGCATCCCTTGTATTTTTTCAGTTGAAATACCCTTAAAAGAACTGAGTAAGATTCTATCTAAATCTTCAATTTCAGCTTTTTTAATTGAGAAAAAATCTAATATCGATTCTTTACGATTTCCATGAACTTTAAAATTTCTTTGATGTTGATGAAAAAGATACAATAATGCATTATCTTCAAATGTTGGTATTAAATCTTGATCAGATGCTTGTAAAGCTAATTCAATTGGTGCAGAGACTGGAAAAAGAGGAAGGAAATATGATAAAACCTCCCGCGGGCTTTTCATAGATGAAATAGCTGATTTGTGACGATTTACAATTCCATTATTGTTTATCATCCAAGGGTCAGGATCAACCTCCATATGGATGGCTCGAGCGACTGTTTCAAGATTAAGAAATTCAATTTCATTACGAATCCAATTTGGTATTACTTTTTGGAGTATTACAAAAGACCCATGACTTAGTGCTGAAGAAAGGTAGAAAACCTGTTCATCAGGATCTTCAGAAATACTCAATGCTTTTTGGGTCATTTTACGCAATTTTAGATCGAGAATAAAATCTGTTGCTAATTCTACTTTTGTAATTTCCATCATACGTTGGTAATGTGGTAATCCAAATTTACCAATTGGAATAATAATTTTGATTAAATCTTCCGAAACATTGTTTCTAATGATTGCTTGAAGTATTAAGTTAATATTTTCTGCTTCTAATTTCATCGAATATGCATAGAGTAAATTTTTTATAATAGGAGAAGCAGCTCTCTTATAAAGCGTGAGTAACCTGGCATAGTTCCGTTTCAACGCAACTTCAAATTCAAATAGGTCAGCACTCGGTCGGACTTCATTTACTATTGTTTTATATCCTGTAGATTGCAAAATGGTCTCAATTTCAAAAATATTTTTCGCGCTTAACATTCCCATAATTTGTGCGAGTGATGGTGCTTGTGAGTGATAAGCATGCGCTTTTGCGATGAGAAAAGGAAGTGTAAATGTTATACTTAATCGCCTCTAGGTTATTGATGAGGTTTCTACAGTATCAACGCGATTACTCTTTACGGGTTTGAACTCGATACCATTTCCCTTGTAAAATTTCCCAAAGAATTCAACCCAATTTAACCGTAGAGACTGAAGTGTGCTAAATGTAGTTTCAACTGGTATTACGATTAATGCTCCTAAAATAGCCCCAATTATCCAGAACAGGTATAAATCCGGACCAATCCATTTTTCAGTGTCATGATTTAAAACACCATCATATTTCATATCTAGAAATAAATATGGCAAAAATGCTAGCACAAAATGAATTGTATTCATCGCTAATAACCGTCCAAAACTAAAAGTATTGGAGAGTAGACTGATAATATGATCAACACCTAACATTAGACCATCTATTCCATGAGCTCTTTTTTCAATAACAAGAGTAGATACAAGACAAATCAAGGTTAATCCTATAAATCCAACCATTACAAAGCTTGGTAATCCAACAACAGCACTGACGGCTGTTAATACTACAGAAACATAAATCCCAGTTAATGTTAATGCTGCATATAAGTCTGAATTTGAATTTCGATGATTTTTAAGTTGATATAAATTAAGCGATAAACCCATAAGAATTATAAACGCACCCACCGCAAAAGAAAACACTAGAAAGTTCACATAATTTCGTTTTATTTCAGGTTCACCATGCTCACCTTCTTCAAATTTAAAGAAAAATTTCCATGTAGTATCCTCGAATAATGTTCTAAGAATTCCAAATTGCCAAAAGAAAGTTTCATCACCAAAAAATGAATTCATCGGAATACCAATCAGCATGGACGTTGCTCCCATTATGATCAATAATTCAGACCCACCATAGAAATATCCGCTTATTCCTTTTGGAATTTCAGACATTTTATCCTTCTTCCTTTTAGCCCATAGACCAATTAGGAACAATATCAATCCATGACCAAAATCCGCGAACATAATCGCGAATAAGATTGGAAATAGATACTTTACAAATGGATAGGGATCTATTTCATTTATTGATGGTGTACCAAATGAGGTTACAAGCCCTCTCATCGGTTCCATGAATTTTGAATTTGACACATATGAAGGTGTAAATTCAGGATCAAATTCTCCTTTTCTAAAATTAATAATTGCTGATCCACCAGTTGCTGAATGCATGGAGGTTCTAAATTCTTCTTGTGTGTCTTCAGGTAGCCAAGCCCACATTACACAAGTAGTTTCAGTTCTCCGCATTTGTAATTCAATATTAACTCTCTGAATATCGATCTCACACGTTTCTAGGGCAGCGATAACTTCAAAACCGTTTTCCCTTGTGAAATCATCCAATTGTGTTTGCAGCGTTTGATCTTCCTGTTTCAACTCGCTGATTTCATTTATACAATCTACTTTGGATAAACCCTCTAGATCGGTATCCTTTGGAATAGTAATATCTTGAAAGTTGAGGGAATTTAATTTTATCTGAACCGCTTCTGCATCTTCCTTAAGGATTGAAATAAGCAAGATGGTTTCTTTATCCGAAACTTCCCTATCTAAAATAAAATGTCTCTCATTGGTAATTTCATTAACAAGCCAAAGCACCCTATTAAGTTGTGGGGGAAAGATTGTACCCAGAAATGTTTTTGTATGAGCAGTATCTGCAATTAAATTCGATGCCAAATCAAGGGCTTCAATCTGTTCAAGCAATTTTAATATACTCTCTAAATTTGATGTTCTGCTCGATATTTCATCTTGTCTTTGAATAATATCAGTGATTAGTTTACCCTTAATGTCCACGGTATTTTTTATGAATTTTAGAACATCACTTTCGCTTTCCCCAATTGAAAATTTACCATTCGTAATAACTAAATCGGTATCTATCGCAGAAATAAAGCTCTTTAATTTAGTCCGGTACGCTTCTAATTCATTTCTCCGATCTTCAACTAACATTTGATCGGCACCCGTCCGTGGATCTACATGAATCGGTTCAACATAACCAAGATTTTCAATCGTCCTAATTATGTTTCTTTTGTATTCTATCGGAGCTATTACTTTAACAATTGAAAGTGGCTTCGGGTATAGCCATTGAGCACTGTTATTTTCACCCATACTCTTCTTTCCAAAATTTGATTTTGGTCAAGTCGCTTAAAGGTTACCACACTGAACACGATCGATGATAAAAAAGAAAATGATCATAGGCAGTTGAATAAATTAAATTAAGTATTATCATTTGAATGGATTAAATGAGTTATAAGAATAGGAATGTTGCAATTCAACCATTGATCTCATTTATGGTGATAGTAATACTGGGGATTATCATTGCACAATATGTTGTTGCAGTATCTTTTTGGAAGTTTCCTATCATATTACTAAGTTTCATTTTAGGTGGAATTTTAGCTATTATGGAATTAAAAAGGATTAGTAAACCGAGCGTGAATTATCCTCGGAAAAAAAAACTAAGCATTGAAGAAAAAAAGCGTAATCTAGCAAAATATGTTGCAGAAGTGTTTGACGAAGATATAACATTTGATGAAATTGAATCTACAGAAGAAAATCAGTCCAATTAATAACTGAAAATTGATTTATCTATCTCTACTAACTGTTTCTCCAGCATTAATCCAGGTATTAGATGATAATTTGACACCAGGCAATATATTCACACCTATTCCCGTTTTTACATCATCCCCCATAACTACACCTAATTTTCTTTTTCCTGTATTTTCACGTTTTCCTTTGATTGTCATTTTGATTTTTTTTCCATCATGACGCAAATTTGCAGTAATTGTACCTGCTCCAAGATTGCAATTTTCACCCAATATCGAATCACCAACGTATGATAGGTGGGCAGCATGAGTATTATTGTACAAAATAGAATTTTTGATCTCACATGCATTACCAATTCGGACCATTTTACCAATATATGTATTACTTCTAATATAGCAATTGGGACCAATATCTGCACCTTCATCAATAAATACTACTCCTTCTATATAGGTGCCAGATCGGATTTTCGCATTTTTTGCAACATGAATATTACCGTTTATCGTGACACCATCTTCTATAAACCCTAATTGTTGAAAATTTGTTTTTTCCCTATTTAATAAATACTCATTAGCATCTAGAAGCTGCCATGGATGTCCTATATCAAACCAACTAGTAAGCATTTGATATACATCAATTTTAAAGTCATCTTGAATTAAACTTGAAATCACGTCGGTTAGTTCCTTTTCATTTCGCTCTGAAAATCCAATTTTAGAAATCATCGAAACAGCATCTTTGGGAAAAATGTATACTCCTCCATTAATAAGAGAACTTTTAGGTGGATTTTTCATTTTTTCAGTAATAGATACTAAACTTCCTTCTTCTATTTCCAAAATTCCAAATTTTTCCGGATCCTTAACTGTTACTCCTAATACTAATACTCCTGATATAGTCTTTTTTTTATACTCCAGGATCATATTTGTAATAGCGTCTCCTAATATTAAATCTCCATATATTACCATAAAGGCTTCATAAGGATTTTTAAATTGCTTTAGTGCTGAATGTACCGCGTCTCCAGTCCCTAGTGGTTCTAATTGATGAACAAAAATAATTTTTTTTAGTTCACTAGATTTGGAATACCAATTTCTAATCGATTTTTCTATTAACTCTGAATAATAATGGATTACAACAAATATTTCTTCGATATAGTTTTCATTAAGTAAATCATCCAAAATCCTTTTTAAAATTGATCTCCCTGCAATTTCCAATAAGTGTTTGGGTCGATTTGATGTAATAGGTAGTAATCGTTTCCCACGTCCCGCAGCTAATACGATAGCTTTCACTGAACTAAATCCCTAAAATTTTGAGATAAACCTATCTATTCAGATTATTCTTTTCTGTTCGATGAGGACAATGATTGGCATACATGTTTTAATTCTTAATTATATAATAGTAATACAATATGTTCGAAATAAAGGTGTACCAAATCAAACCACTATTAACTATAGATACAGAATATGGTTTGAGACATCAGGTTGGAGAATTATTAACGTGATGTCATCAGAGTCGGTCATTTCCGGCTAGGTGCAATGACATGGCACGTATGCACAGTAGAAGTAAAGGAAAAGCAGGATCCACGAAACCATATCTTACTGAAGCCCCTGATTGGGTTCCAATGAAATCGAAAGATGTTGAAAAGCTAATTGTACAATTGTATAAACAAGGAAATTCTCAAGCACATATAGGTATAATCCTTAGAGATCAGCATGGCATTCCATCAGTTAAGTTAGTAACCGGGAAGAGATTACTTACTATTCTTCACGAAAATGAAGCTGCACCCAGGTTTCCCGAGGATCTGATCTCTTTGATCCGTCGAGCGATGAATTTACGAAACCATATGTCTGAAAATAAAAAAGACCTACTGAGTAAGCATGGTCTTCAAAGATTGGAATCAAAAATCAGACGATTGGCTAATCACTATCGAAAATCCAAAATATTACCTTCAGATTGGAAATATAGACCAGAATCAGCATCTGTCCTACTAAGATAGGTACAATTATTATTTGGGTTTTAATTTACGGTTGATGTCAAGTAAAAATCAATTTAATTTACGGTTGAGTTGTTGTGAGCTTCCAGGAATACTTGGAATATACAGAAAAAATTGCTAATCTAGTAAAAGAGTGGGAAGAAGTTATACAGATTGCTTATACCTCGAATAGTGATTCAATAATTGCAGCAGGAATTTTCGGAAGAACTTTTTATGATTTAGCAAGACCATGCACAATTTTTCCAATAAAAACAAATTTAATTGAGACATTTAAGGAAAGGGGGGATTATCCTGCAATTATACTTGGATCTTCTATTGATGATTTGAATACAATAAATCTAGATTATCCGATTTTAGCTATAGTAAATGATAGTAATTCTATAAGTAATCCCAAATTAAATTCCAAGAGAATTACAATAATGAATCCTATTGATTTTGGTTATGCTGGCTTTGAATCCAGTTTATCTGCTTCAGCATACTTTATTTGCAGCCAAATTTCTGAAAATCTAGATTATATTGTTAATCTACCTTTAATTGGGGCTCAAACAACTAATATGATGGGAGATTATATTGGTTTACATGATTTTATCTCGCAAGATGCACTTTCGGGAAAAATTATTAGTGTAAAAAAAGATTTAGCATTTCTTGGTAGCGATATTTTAAATATTTCAGATGCTATATTGTACAGTCAATGTCCATTTCTACCCGGATTATCCGGAAATGAAAGAATTGTAACAGAAATACTCACAAAATCTAGTATTGAAACTGAGACTAAACGCTCCCAAAGAAAACTATCTGATTTAGACAAGGAAGAGATCACATCCTTAAATAGCAACTTAATTCTTCATTTATCCCGTCAAAAAGGACATCAAGAGGAAGAATTGGTATTTATTAAAACAAAAACAAAATTATTGAACGAACCAAAAAATTCGATTGTAAGTAACACATGGGATTTCGCAATGTCTATTAACGATGCTCTCAACAGGGATCGAACCCAGCTTGCATTAGCAGTAATTCTTGGAAATCGAAGTGATAAATTGCAACAACTAAATAAGATGTTTATTGAAGAAAGAAAAGCAGTATCAATTTCATTTCAATTTTTAATGGATCATAGAGAAGATGTAATCGAGTTGTCAACTTTACGCTATTTTTTAGCTGATCGCAAAATAAGCTGGTTTAATGCAACAATTACTGCAGCAATGGGATTATCAAATGGTCTAGTTTCACCTGACCTTCCTTTTGCAGTCGTTGCACCCGGTCCTGAAGTGTTATTTACAATAGGTGTAAGAGCCTCAAAATTACATAAAATTGAAAAAGAGATTAAAGAGATTATTCGTGATATATTGATGGAAAGGAAATGGGAAGTACCAGTTACTGGAACGCGGTTGAGTGCTCAGTTTTCAGTGCTTGAAGATCGTGTCGAACCTATTTTATTAGATCTTAATGCAAAATTAAAGGAATGGTTAATTTGAAGTTTCAAATTTCAGCAACAATTACATTATCTGGACAGATCGATCCCAAGGTATTAAACGCTACAATCACACCTGAAAATATAACTATGCCAACCGGGGAAATCCGAACAGAAATTATCAACAATACAATTAAATTCACGATAGTTGGAAATATGAGTATTGGAAGATTGATTTATACAATTGATGATATATTAAATACAGCAATATTAACAAGAAATGTTTACCAAACAACAGAAGAGTAAACCTATTTTTTACAAATTATATACTGGATCTAATTCACCAATCTGCTGGAATCCCACTTTTTTTAGTATTCTATGTAATTTGTCTGACTTATAAATTTGCACAAACACTCCTTCGAAGCCTGTGACAATTGTTTTATAACTAGCATGTTGTAAAATGATTATTAAATCTTCTTCTAAATATTCCTTTTCCACATACAATCTGAGATGTTGTGTTATTATTGCGATAGCATGAGTATTATCGAATTTATATTCAAGAATTTCGACTTCTGGTGAATTTCCCCATATCAACATATCAACCGGATCACTCCAACATAATTGTGCAACATCAAAAGAAGGTGCATAGTACCTTCCAATTATCAATTGCCATCGATTATGAACAATATTATAAAGTGATTTTAGGTCCTTTATACGCGATATATATTTGTTTGGAATTTTTTCTACAAAGTCAATTCTATTGATTTCCCAATTAGATATATGTTGAACTATTTTCCCTACAGACCGATAGAGAGTATCTGATTGATAATTTTCAGCTTCAACCCAGACTGGTAAAGATTTTTTTTGTTTTAACAAATCAATTAAACCTCGAGCTATACCCTTTCTCCGATAGACTTTATCTACTAGTAACCAAATTATATGGTAATGATTAGATATTTGACCTTCAGCAATATCATGCGAAAAAACAAAATCTAGTTCTCCTATAATTTTATTATCGTGTATTGCAAGTAATATACATCCTTTACACATTTGCAATATATCCCAATGCCACTGAAGTGTGCTTAAATCAACCCACCAGGATCCAATTTCCCACTTTTGCTTTGTATCGATTTTATTCCAATCTTCAACATTGCCCCCATATTCCTCTCTGTTAAGATCTACTATGTTGAGTAAATCTTCATAAGTTGCAATCCTATATTTAATATTATTCCGATTAATGCCAGGCAATGAATTACCCCTTGACCTTGAATTTGGATTCTTCAACTACAGTCTTTTTACCTACACCAATTGTATTCTCTCTATTAATATTATTATTTCAAACAAAGGTAATTAATAGTTAATTCAATGATCGCATTTTATAAAATATAAGACATATATTTTTTTTCCAACTCACCATTTTTCTCTCTTGAGTAAGGAAATTATATAGGAATCTCTTCCCACTCTGATTTATAAATGACAAAACCAAAGCAGAAATTCATGACAAATGAACTCTTTCGATTAAGAGAAGTAGGATTATATAATACAATTAGAGTCATTGAATCACCTCAGGGAGCGAATATTAAAATTGGTGGTAAAGAGGTTTTGAATCTATGTTCTAATAATTATCTTGGTTTGGCAAACCATCCTGCGTTAATTAATGAGGTAAAAAAAATCTTGAACGAATACGGAGTCGGACCTGGTGCAGTAAGATCAATTGCAGGTACAATGAGTTTGCACAAAGATTTAGAACGGATAATATCAGAATTCAAGCAAGTAGAATCAACCATGGCATTACAATCCGGATTTGTGGCTAATCAAGCAGTTATTCCAGCGATTGCTGCCGATGGGATATTTACAGATCAATTAAACCATGCATCCATAATAGATGGTGTTAGACTGACCAAATCAAAGCGATTTATATATAATCACAATTCACCGGAGGACTTGTCAAACAAACTGAGAGAGGGTAAAGATTTGGAACGTAAATTGATAATCACAGATGGTGTTTTCTCAATGGATGGGGATATTGCACCTGTTGATGAAATTGTTAAAATTGCAGATGAGCACGATGCACTTGTAATGGTTGATGATGCACATGGTGAGGGTGTACTAGGAGATCATGGTCGTGGAATTGCCAATCATTTTGGATTACATAAAGGTGAGATTGACATCGAGGTTGGTACATTGTCCAAAGCGGTTGGCGTTGTGGGTGGTTTTATTTCAGGGTCAAATACCTTAATTGAATTTCTTGAACAGAAGGCTAGACCATTCTTGTTTTCATCAGCTTTAACACCACCTGACGTCGCTGCGTCAGCTGCAGCCATCAGAATTTTAATGCGAGATGACACACTAGTCAAAAAATTATGGAAAAATGCAAAATACTTTCAAAGCGGATTGAAAGAGCTGGGTTTTGATACGGGTAAAACTCAAACACCTATTACACCGATATTATTGGGCGAAGCAAAGCTAGCATCGAAATTCTCTAAACGGTTACTTGAAGAGGGAGTTTTTGCAATGTCAATTGGTTTTCCTACAGTACCGAAAGGAATGGCACGAATTAGAGCTATGTTATCGGCAGCTCACGAATTTTCTGATCTAGATAAAGGATTAGAAAAATTTGAATTAATCGGTAAAGAATTAAATGCAATAAAATAAGGGGAGTAATCTTTGTTACTTTTTGATTTTCAATGACCACTTCATATATTTTTAATGGCCATTATCAAGGTGGTCCCATCATAATCTTAGCTCCAGGAGCAACAATGAAACATTTTGATGAAGCACATATATTAGTAAAAAAACTAAAATCAAATGTAAGTAAAATAATTTCTTTGGATCTGCCTGGTCATGGTGGAAGTCAATTATTAGATTCAAATCCTATTAGTTACCACGATGCATTTCATGACCTGATAGACACTATGAACAATGCTCTAAAAAGAGTGAGAAAGAAAAATCAAATTACAAAGGTAGGGTTCATTGGATTTTCTCTAAGTGGTCTGTTTGCTATGAGAATTAAAGAGCCACCTTTTCATTTCGCGATCTACATGGGTTGTGGTACAACATTTGATGAGTCTAATCTAAGAAAAATTAGGTGGTTTTTCTCAGTTAATACCTATAAACAATCTAAATTGTTACGAAATATCAAAAGGGATCATGGACCTAATTGGGAAGTAATGTTGGATATGATTAATTCATGGTTTGCAGATGATTCTGATATGATTAAAATTCCTTTAAAAAAAATTGTAGTACCTTCATTATTTATTTTAACAGAGAATGATCAAGCATGGCAACGAAATTCTATTGATGTTGATGGTCTATTAAGTATTCTAAATGTATCAGGAGATCATTTTTCTTATTTCACACCCATAGTAATTGATTCTTACAAAGAAAAAATGATTAAATTTATTGAAAAGCACAGTTCAGTTGGAAAAATCTGACTGATATTAAAATGATAAATTTCTCTATCTAACTTAGGATAATAATAATTTATAAAAATTGGAATATTGACCTAATTTAATGAGAAAGAATCGGGTGATATGAAATTATAGGAATTATTGGAGGATCTGGTTTTTACAATTTTCTAGAAAATCCAGAAGTAATTACCATTGAAACTCCATTTGGTGAAGTAGTATTTGAATTCGGTGTCGTGAAGGGGAAAAAAGTATATTTCATACCTAGACATGGTAAAAATCATTCAATTTTACCTAGTAATATCAATTATCGGGCAAATATTTTCGCTGCACATAAATTGAACTTAGCAAAAATAATCGCAACCAATGCTGTTGGAAGTTTACAGCTAGAAATCCCACCTGGCTCATTTGCGATTCCGGACCAAATAATAGATTTTACATCTGACCGTAAAACAACGTTTTTCGATGGAGGTGAATTAACTGTTAGTACTCGAACAGGAAAAACACTTACAGGAGTTGTGCATACAGATGTTACCAACCCCTTTAATAAAATTGTGCGAGAGGAGATAATTCATTCAAGCAGCCCAACGAATGAAGAAATTATTCCTAAAGGTACAATTGTAGTCTGTAATGGCCCCAGATTTGAAACACCGGCGGAAATAAAAGCTTATTCTATTCTTGGTGGTGACTTTGTTGGTATGACTACAGCACCTGAAGTGTTTCTAGCCAAAGAACTCGAAATCCCGTATGCCACAATCGCTGTTGTAACAAATTTTGCGGCTGGATTACAAGAATCAATATCACATGAAGAAGTTGGAGAATTATTTACAAAACGAATAGACGCGCTAAAAAATATTGTTCGACGTGTAATATCAAACAATTAACACAATATTAAAAAAAAGAATATATTAATTATCAATTGTACAAAATGGTAAAAATCATCACTGATTCTGCTTCTGATATACCACATAATATTGCATTTAATCTGGATATATCAGTAGTTCCCGCACGTATCCTATTTGGTAGGGAAGTCTATTTAGACGGTGTGGACTTACAAACAAATGATTTTTACAATAAATTAAAAACTCATCGATATCACCCATTAACAACACAAGCCAGCCCTCTTGCCTTTTATAGAGTAATTAAGAAAATCGAGCAATCGGAAGAAGATATTCTAATCATAACATTACCGCTTTCAGTATCAAAATTTAGAGAATCAGCAGAAATTGCGGTAAAATTTACTAGTAGTGTAAACTATCATATTTTTGATTCGACAGGTATTTCGATGTATCAAGGGTTAGTGGTTATACAAGCTGCTAGATTGGCTAAGATGGGTTATTCATTGAATGCGATTATCGATAAGCTAAATCAAATCACACCCAATACGATATTATTTGCAGTTGCAGAAACTTTTGACTATTTGATTAGGGGGGGTAGAGTTCCTCTTAGCAAGGGAAAATTAGGTAGTATTTTGGGTATCACACCATTACTTGAAGTAAATGATAGTAAAACAGAAGCTGTGGACACTCCGAAAGGATTGAAAAAAGGAATTGAGATGATTATTGATCGTTTTAAAATCCATTATCAACATTTTGACCAGGATCAACCATTTATATGTTCAGTTATGCATTCAATGAATCCAAGTTATGCAGCTAATCTTAATAATGAGATCTTAAATAATTTCAATATTATTGATTTAATTCCTGCAAAAATTGGACCCACAATAGGTGCCCATGTCGGTCCTGGGGCGATAGGTGCCGCGATGTCTCCAGCAATTCCCGAATTAGTTCAAAGTACCGAAATTACTCGATATTAAATCCGTGAGAATTAAATATTGACAAGCATTCAGCGATGAGTAGATCAATCGGAGTTTCCAATAACGCGTCATTCTATATTTTTAACGCCACTAATGAAAAAAGTTGTCATCAAAATTGTGTTATAGGATGAAGTTGTGATTGCATATTATGAAATCATCAGATAATTCCTCTTAATTTATTAAACTTTGTTTCACAAGATTTTGCATTAACTCCCTTCTATTTTCCCATGTTAGAGATTCTGAATCCTTTTTTTTTACTTTTGTTTCTTCAAATAAATTGGGAGCATCGAGATTATTAGAAATATCCATGGAGTTATAATAGGTGCAGCTGTCTCGTCTGTTTCTAAAATCCCCATAGAAATCTGTGGAACTTCTCCCTTGGGATCTGGTTCACCAAATGTAAAATCTGCTGCTTCATCAGTGTCTATATGTAAGTTTATTCTCAAGATTGATTCTCCTGAATCTGGAATTGATAATTTTTCAGAGCCATCAGGTGCATCCAATCCATAGGCAACGACATCCATGTATTCTTCATGATTGTCCAGCAATCGTACATAGTCTCCATCGGTATTTTTCAGAGTAAATCTAAATTCATAATCCGCAGTTATACTAAATGTGCTTTCAAATCCTGATTTATCCTTTGCCAATATTATCGAAGAATATGATTTTATTTTCGTTCCCCCCTTAAAAGAGAACAAATCACTATCATCACCAATCTGCCAGTCTTCAATCAATAAATCAAATGGAAAGCTATTCGTTAATTCAATAAATTCGGCAACGGAGTCTGTACCCTCAGGATTTGGTAACAATTCAGTTATTAAAAATCTCCAGTTATCATTCTCGACCAAGTTGACCACATTAATAATCACTTTATCGGTAAAAACTTGAGTTACTTCTTCTGCTCTGACCTCAAATGTTGTAATTCCATTTTCGAATGTTGTTGTATCAAATTCTTCAGAAAATGTGTTATTGGTTAAACTCACCTGATGATAATCCCCATTCCCCCAACGATATGAAACAGTTGGATTATTTAAACCGTTAATATTTGCCGAAAGAGTGATTGAACCATAAACAACATCAGCAGTTTGAAAACTAGTCTGCTTAATCCCAATTGGGAGTTCCCACTTATCTGCAACTAAAACATCTTGATCCCATACATTCTTGTAAAAATCAGCAATATCAGTGGCATCATGGATTACTATTCCCATATCTCTATTTCCCTCATCGGAAGAATATTGTGTTTCCACAGGTGTTACACTTCTGGGACTCCAATTACCACTATAAACGAAGGTATGTTCACCATCAATTATCCAATATTTATTATGGTAAAACCCAGCTTGATCAATAAAAGTATCCACAGATGCATTATATACCGGAATTAGATTGTCTACTAATGATTTAACTGCAGACCATGTATCAATATTTTCATATTTACCAACTCGTCGACTGGAAATTAATACTTGTATATCAATCGAGGGATTGGCTTTTTTGAGATTAATTAGTGTGTTATTGAAATCGGGTCTAGAAATTGTATACATTGAAACATAAATCGATTTTTTTGCTGCTTTCAAGAAATTAAAAATCACCCCATCAGCATTGTCCGGGTTAGTAAAAAGAGTAATGTTGTATATTCCAGTAAAATTTGTCTTAGGAATATTGGTATGACTGGGATAATCCACACTGTTTGTAACAATTTTCTCTGATATAATTCCAGGATCAGTTAATCGAAAAACAGGAACTTCTCCATCCACCCAGTCATTTTCAAAAATTGAAGTGAAGTAATTTGCAGCTTGAGCGTTTTGAACAACAATACCTGCTTCTCTACTGTTTATAAATCCACTTCCAAAATTAATTGATGATATAAGTATTACACTTTCATCTATAATCATTAACTTATTATGAGTATTCGATAACCAGTCGTCATCATCTGTATTGCTAATTAAAGACCCCATGTACTTTACAGAAATTCCCTTATTCAAAAGAAAAGGTTCGATCTCATTACTTTCATTATCTCTTAATTGTACCCGGATACTCACTCCTCGTAATTTTGCATTTAATAAAGCTGCTACAAATGGAGTGGGATTTGTTTCCCAATCATCATAAGAATCAAAAAATTTGATATATTGATTCTGGATGTCAATTGTTGAATTTGCTTGGTTAATCCATCCAATATGCGAAGATAAGGCATTATCGGGAGTAAAGATTGGTGTGAGTGTCATTTGATCTCTTATGTTGAACAGATCAAATTTGGGATTATAACTTTCAGGAGATAATGACTGATCATGGTTTGCATCCGTTTTAGCTCCCATCTGAATTGTAGTAGGATTCAACAAGAATAATACAACTAATGCAATAATATAATACTGTGACTCTTTTTTCATTGATCTAATTGGCTCTGCATTTCAAAAAACAAATAAAATTTATTAATCACAATATGAATTTAAGTAACTTTTATGATATATTTTACTTTTTTTTAACTCAACAGTAAATAATTTTTTTTCCCACCAAATGAAGTAATATATTGTGTCTGATATCACTGAAGAAACAACTACACTAGTATTATCTGAATTGGGTCTGAATGAATATGAGACCAGAGCATATTTAACAGTTTTAGAAGGTGGAACGATCGTTGCCCGAGCAATTAGTGACCGCTCATCAATCCCTTATGCAAAAGTGTATCAGGTTTTGGAAAGTTTAGAATATTCGAAGGAATTGATTACAGGAGATAAGGGTAGACCTCGCAAATTTAAATGCAATAATCCTGAACGAGCTATCCTAAATCTGTTAAAGTCAATCGAGATGGAATGGAAAACAAAACAGAAAAGGAGGGAAGAGCTAGTTAATCGAGTATTACCTGAATTACTAAAATTATATAAAACATCTCGTCCTGATATATCGGATGAGCAGGGGGTATGGACCTATGTAGGTTTGGCAAATATAATATCCAAAGTTTCATCTCTATTAGCAAGTACAAGATCGGTATTGAGAATATCTTCAGGTAATTCTAAATTATTAGTCACAAAATTTAGTAATATGCTATCTGATCTCCAAGGGATAGATATTATTATCCAAACAGATGAACCCGTTGAAGAACTGGACCATTACAAAATTAAAATTGTGTCTACTATCGGTACAGCTACAACTTTTATATTTGACGATTTTGCTCAAATTAGTATTGTGGAAACTCAGGGTGGTAAATACACTGCTGGTGAATACACAGCAGTATGTATACAAATTTCACCTCTTGTGAAATCAAGTATTATAGATTTTACAAGAGCTATAAAGTAAAGGAAGTATTGATATGGAAACAACAAAAATTAATACAGGTATAGAAGGGTTAGATTCCTTATTGGATGGAGGATTGATTAAGAACCGCACAATTTTAATACAAGGAAAAGCTTGTACTGGAAAATCAACCGTTCATTCAAAGCTTTATAATCATGTATTAATTTGTACATTTTATTCCACCTAGGTTTCTCGATTTCTAATTCAACTGGTAAGCCGTGATGAAACTCGTTTGATTTCCATAATAAATGAAAAATTTTTCTTAAATATCATTAATTTATCGATTTCAATCTAGAAATTTTTGTAATAATGAATCGATTACATCAAATTCAAATTTTGCTCAAATAATAACTTAGAAAATGGAAGGAATTTTACCATCTAACTTGCTTGCTTTAATTGCAATTTTATCAGAAGAGTTTTTCATTTCTTAAATACAAACCAATATCTGCAATTGGCTTGAAATATTTGTCTTCGACCTTACCAAATGCAATTCTTCTGTTATATTTATCAATTAAAATTAACAGTCGATCTTGAGTATCAATGCTAATTGAATAGCCATGACTAACTCGGTTGACTTCAGATTTATTAATTTTATAATTTCTTATTTTCTCATCTAAACAATTCAAAATACTTGGTAAGAGTGTAATTTTACTAGGATTCCCTGTAATGATTGGAACCCCAATAGAGACAATATTTGATAGGTCTGGAATTGGGAAATTTAAATTTGCATAATTTATCGTATACATATTTTTCCTTTGTTGAACCAGATAATAATCCCTCTCAAGTAATTCAATTTTAATTCTAAGAAGATCTCTGATCAGCTGTTCCACATCTTTTTTTTCCTTTCTGATCATTGTGGTTCAACCTTTACTAATTTTGCTATAAAAAACCCATCGCACATATGGACTGAGGGTAATAATCGTTTAGTTTTTATGAATTCGGGATGAATACTTGAAAACCCCTCCTGACCTTCAACTTGCAATTTCTCGATAGTAACTTTATTCAATACTTTTTCGATAACTTGTTCATTTTCTATAGGTGTCAATGAACATGTTGAGTATACGCAGGTACCACCTGGTTTTAGAAGGTTTATTGCTTTATTCAATAGTCCAATTTGAACTTTTTGCATTTTGTAATTTTCATGAATTATTTTCGATTTTCTTCGATTAATTTTCGATACAATTAATCCCTCACCTGTACAGGGTGCATCCAATAAAATACGATCAACTGATTGAATTTCCAAATTCATTCCATCTTGTAATGTTACTATTACATTTTCTATTTCATGACGGGCTAGATTTCCTATTAATGCTGATATTCTTTTTATAGAACGATCGTTAGCAATTAATATACCTTTCCCTTGTAATCTTTCGCCAATAAAACAGCTTTTTCCTCCAGGTGCAGCTGCCATTTCCAGTATTGTTTCTCCGGGTAATGGATCTAATGCGTGTACTGCCAACATTGATCCATAACCTTGGGGCATAAATTCACCGTTTAAGTAAGAAATGTGGCTTCCAATTTTTTTCCAGCCCGATTTTACCAAAATTCCTTCTGGAACCCCAGTTAACGGACTACATTTGATATTGTCATCTGCCAATTTATCTATCATTTCAGTCCGAGAAATTTTAGTAATATTTACACGGATCGTTTTTTGAAGGTTTGATGGTTTCATTTTCAACATGTTTTCAGTTTCGGTTACTCCAAACCATGTACTAAGTGATTTAACCAGATCCCGATTTGTATCATATTTCAATGCTAATTTATTGATCAACAGGTGATTTGTAATCATAAAATGCTACTAAATATGCAATACTATGTCATATAGAAATCCTTTACGGAATATCAAGAGATAAAAGAAAATGAAACACTCTCTAGTTACAGGGGAAAATAAGTAAAATTTCTCTTGTTTTAAGGAGCTTATTTGGATTTAGAAGAATATTATAGAAAAATTTAGTCATATAAATATAGGAAGAATTAATTAATAAACCACTAATGTTTTTATGTTTCATTAGTAGGATCAATATAATTAAGAGGTATTTTACCTATATCGTTTTCTGAAAGAGTAAATAGTTGAGGATTTATGAAAAACAAAAAACCAATTGATAATAATAACGTTCAACTCATCAGAAATTTATCAATTATTTCTCATGTGGATCATGGAAAAACAACTCTTTCTGATCATCTAATAGCTTCTGGAGGAATGATACCCTCACATTTAGCAGGTACATTACGAGCCTTGGATTTTTTACCAGAAGAGCAGCGCAGAGGTATTACCATTGAAACAACTCTAGCAACTTTTCAATTAGAATATAATAATAAAAACTATCATATCAATTTAATTGATACTCCAGGTCATGTTGATTTTTCAGGGAAAGTAGCAGAATCTCTAAGACTTGTTGATGGAGGATTAATTCTTGTTGACGCGGTTGAGGGTATAATGGCTCAGACAAGGACAGTACTACGTCAAGCAATCAGAGAGAAACTTAAACTTGTTTTATTCATAAACAAAGTAGATCGTTTAATTAACGAGTTAGAGTTACCAATAATAACAATTCAACAACGATTAGAACGAATAATTAGCGAGATTCACACAATTTGTGAGCATTACGGTTTTGAAAAACAATTTTTACCGAAATTTTCAGTAGGATCTGTTATTATTGGCTCTGCAACTGATGGTTGGGCGATGGATAATTTTTTTGTGAAGGAGAATGGAAAATTAAGTGATGTTGTTGAAATCTACCAAAATGATACAATTAACAAGTTTCCTGATAATACAAATCTCGCTGCCACTTTAACCCGATGTATCGTTGAAAATCTTCCTTCCCCAATTGAGGGTCAAAAATATAAATTTCCAAACATGCTATTAAATAAAATTCCAGATGGTTTACTAGCAGAATTGCATTCATGTAGTAAATTAGGTGTTCCGATCACAATAGTTGGACGGTTTGTAAGGCTGGATCATGGCAAACAATGGGCATCCATTGTACGAGTGGCATCGGGAACATTGAAACGAGGTCAGAAACTTCAATCTTCCCTTAATAGTGAAAATTTACGCATTATGCGAATTATCGAGTTACATGGTAGATCTAGTAAAGATGTGCCTCTGTTAACAGCTGGTCAAATTGGGGGACTAATTGTTAATAAACCCATAATGCCTGGTGATTTACTTGTTCCTCCGAAAGAGAAGAACTTTTTTTTAAAAAATATTTCCTATGTTCAGGATCCAGTTGTTGCAATTAGTATTGAACCACTTAAAATTAATGACATTAGCCGATTACAAGAGGTGATTGAAGTATTAGTTCAGGCAACACCCGGTTTAGAATTTGAATCAAATCAAGATACTGGCGAATTACTTCTCCTCGGAGTAGGCACGTTACAATTAGATGTTCTAGCATCTGAATTGAAAAATATGGATTTTGAAATTGAAGTTTCTGATCCAATTATTTTACAATTTGAGATGCCCTTGATGGAATCCATGTTCGTATTTTCTAAAAATCCTAAAATTTCGATTCACGCAGGGAGGTCGTCAAAATTTACCCAAGTTGATGAAAGGAATATTTTTTTCAAAGATAATCATTCGAATCAACTTGTTCTTCATTGTGATATAGAAAAAGAAGTATTAGAAGGTTTTATTGATGTATTCAAGCAGACCATGAGGATATCCCCTATTTCGGGCGGCAGGATTAAAAATTTTACGTTAATAGTTGAATCCTATCTTATTACTAAGTCTTCTCCCAGTTATGAGAGTGGAATGATCACTGCATCAACTTTGATCCGAGAAGCATTGGTTTTTACGAAAAGTACACAACATGAACCATATTATACAATTGATATTAATGTGGGAGATACCTACTTAGGTAACACCTTACATGAATTACAGAAATATAGAGCATCTATTGAAGAGGTAAGTACAGAGGACGAATGTAATATTAAAGCAATCATTCCAGTCAAAAATAGTTCCAAATTAGCTGATACTCTTCGTCAGGTAACGGATGGAAATGTGTTTTGGTCTTTTCCAGAGGTTCGTTTTCTACCTATAATTGACGAATGATGGGTTAATTGATTTAATACAAAATTAGTTTTAGGAGTAATATTTTCAAAATATTATAAAAAGATCATATCATATCTGACTGTCATAAAGAGTGGATCGAAAATTCTTGAGCAAAATAATAAATAATTCTAACAAAAGTAACTATCAAATTGCTTAACCTTATTATCTTGTACAATCGTAATTATTTACATTGGGAAATACATGAGAGTAGGTGGTCAGTAAGCAAAATGGATATTGACACAGGAAAAATTATTGCTCAAGAGCTTGATTGGATTTTTCGAAATGAACCAACCTTTCAAGCACATGGAAATGCCTTCGTCGGAAAGGTTGGAAGAACGGCATCAGGTGACGACATCAGAATTCGAATTACTTTACCGGAATTTTATCCAGTAATCAGGCCTGATGTCAACGTATTAACAGAAATTCGTCATCCTAATATTAATTCAAATAAGACACTAGCCCTGCAATTATTGGACGAGTGGGAACCTACATATCGATTAAAAGATGTGATATCTACAACTCGTCGGTTATTCATTCGTTCTAGAACATCCATAACACGTGGTGTAAAAGATATTTCGATGCTCGAGGGCAAGCTGGAACAGGAAATCGTTTCTCTTCAGAAACAAATAGCTGAATATAACCGAAAAATAGCTGAAATAAAAACTGATCAACTCCAAAAGGCAGGAGTTGATGTCGCAGTTGGTGGGTCATTTAAAATATCGAGACAAATGGATGCAGAATGCCAGGTACTTGCCATTAATGATCTGCTGGAATTAATAACCATTAAGTTTGAGGAAGCGGATATTGACCAAGTTGATTTCTTTAGATTATATCGAAAATACATCCGTGAGCTATACATTGCGACCCGAGAATTATTACAAATAGAGGGACCTAATTATGCAGAGAAGACAAAAAGACCCATTACAAGTTGAAGCAGACCTATATGCTGCCATTGCTACAATGGACCAATTATCAAAATATTTTGATAAGGGATTGGTTGAAGAGACGCTTTATCGAAGACAATTGAAGTCATGCATTTCTGATGTTTTCAAAGCCAGATTACAATTGGAAAGACAAGGTTTCAATCTGACAGATTTTATTGAACGTGAAGATTTGACCAACAAGTTCCCTGAAGGAATGAGAAGATTGGATCTTGTTGAAGGATTAGACTCTGATGCAATATCACTAGAGTATAAAGAACTAAAGGAATTACCTGTAAAATCTGCTGATTATGTAGCAAATGCAATTGAGTTGATTGATTTATTAAAATTAAGAACGGTAGCTAAAGTGGAATATCTCGTACCTTTATTAGATGACATGTACAATATTTTGATAAATTTTCCAAAATTAGGTGAAGATCATTGGTCCATCATTGAATTAAACGGTTGGCGAAAGACACTACTAGATGAGAAACCCACAATGGTTCTATCCGATGAGCAGTGTGAGAAGTTAGAATTTGACGCAGTACGCTGGTTAAACGAATTTCGCAGACATTTGAAGGAATTGTAATGGGATTAAGAGATATCGAGAGGAAGATCAAATCCAAAAGCGCATATCAGCGCAAAGAAGCAGAAATGATGCTACTTGAGTTGGATAATCTTATCGAAAATGTTGAAACTCTTAAAGAACAGTTAAAGAAATTCGAAAAGAAACATGGAAAAGAAATTCGAAATAATAAGGATTATTACGAAAAAATCGCGGTTATTCGTGAAGAATTGGGATTACCGGAAGAAGTTGGAATTTATGATTGGAAAGAGAGTCCATCAGTTATGGATCGAATCAGAGGTAAGGGTTATTTTGATCAACTCGCAAATGAAATACTTGAATTAGGAAAATCATTTGTGCAAGATACAGGGGGTTTAATATCTGTTGCTGAATTAGTTATAAAAATTAATAAATCTCGCCCTGGAAAATTGGTACCACCCAAGGATGCAATACGGTCATTAAACTCTCTAGTTGATTCAAAATTAATCCAACCTTTGAGAAAATTACCATCTGGTGTCTTGATTGTTGAATTTATTGCAATCGAATTATCTAAAGACCAACAAAATGTATTCGATTTGGCAGCTCGACACGGATTCCTAACAAAAGAATCACTTATTATGTATACTGGTTGGCCTCCTGAAAGGGTGACAAGAGTAATTGAAGAATTAATTAAAGAGGGAATAACCTTAAAGGACGAATCATACCATGAGGGAATAAAATACTGGTTCCCGAGTCTTGGACAACAATGATCGAAAAAAGCGAATTAAAAGTGAAATATCAATAGTACACTAGATTCAACAATAAATATTATTAACAAGAAATTCAATCATCAATCATAAATGAAACGTTAGTGTGTCTTTGGTATCTCCCACCCATCCTGCTCTTTTTTTGGTTACTAGAATGTCAAATATTTCCACCAATTCATTACGAGGAATTGAACTCCATTCTTGTTCTAATTTTTCCACCTCATAAAGTGTTAAGACTTCAGCTGCTAGTCCGGTATTTATCAAATATTCCATAATAATTGAACTCCACTGTTCATTAGTTTTATAATATATTCGTACTAAAATATGATTCTCGTCAAGCCATTTCGCTAACCCATCTTGTATCATATGTTCAAAGATATTATTAATAATATCTCCTGTTAATCTTTTATTGAGTTCGTGATTATTAAACGGGTGTTGGTTGATCAACTCCGATATGTTAATGACATGTAAAGTTAAAATACGCGAATAATCTACAATTACTTTTTTCCACGAATCCAACCACGATTCCAACTGATTTTGATGGGTTGGTTGAACATACATCCAGGGTTTAGAAATCCAAGATGGTAATGAAACAATGAATTCATGGTGCTTATCCTGGGACACTATCTGAATTTCTTCTTTTGATTGTGCGATATGGGGGTCTTCAGAGCTCGTTTTAGGAGTTTGTTCGGGAGGATCAAGCGAAACGTTATCCAACCAGTCTTCTATCGATTTATCCTCATTTTTTGCACTATAATTATCTACTTTTTCTTTTTCTTTTTTCTTATCAGGACGCTCTTTTACTGACATTAAACTAGCCTGCTCCAAATTCATTGTCCCATTCATCAAATTTTGCCAATTCTGAGGCAGATACCGACTTGCGAACATTTTCAAGTGCACTAATATAGTCACTGTGGACAACAGGTCTTGCTTTTGTTTCCAAATCCAAAATTAAATCACTAGTATCTAAATCGCGTATCGGTTTCATTATTGCTTCACGGCAAATATTTGCAATATCCGATCCAGAATATTCCTCTGTCATTTTCGCAAGTTCATTGAAATCGATGTCAGGGTTAAGTTCAATCCCTTTGGAATTAATTTTGAAGATCACTTCCCTTGCCTCTATATCGGGTAATGAAACGTATATTCTTCTCTGGAATCTTCGCCTAAAAGCAGAATCAATTTCCCATGGAATATTTGTTGCTCCGATTGTGACTACTCGATCTCCTTTTTTTGATGACAATCCTTCCATGCTTGTTAATAATTGAGTCTTAACTCTCCTCATCGCATCATTTTCTCCCTCTCCCCTCGTTTGGGTCAGGGAATCGACTTCGTCAATAAAAATTATTGAGGGTTGCTTATCTTTTGCAATTTCATATAACCTTTTTACTAACTTCTCACTCTCTCCCAGCCATTTACTTACCAAAGTAGCTGCAGAAATATTGAAAAATGTTGCCTCAACATCACCAGCAGTAGCTTTAGCAATCATAGTTTTTCCACAACCGGGGGGTCCATGCAATAATATACCTCTCCAAGGCTGTCTCGATCCTGTAAATAAATCAGGTCGAAGTAATGGTAAAACAATCGCTTCTCGCAAAGCGGTTTTAGCATCGGTAAGTCCTGCCACGTCATCTAATGTAACATCAGGTATCTCTGAAACAATTGCATCCTCCAATGAACTGTCAAGTTCAGAATCATCTGATGAATCACTTGATCTATCTGATTTTATACTTTTTTTCTGCAGACTCAATGGCTTAAGGACCTTGGCACGAGCAATATATTCTTTCGCCCTGCTTTCATAGGTGTCAACGAGTCTGGAATTCGATGTGAATTTGGTCATCTCGAGCAAGATTTCTGCAGCTTGGAGATACATGTTAAGTGCATCCCCATATTTCTGTGCATTATCAGCTTCGACTGCTTGCTCAGCAAGTACTCTGGCTCTTGCATATAAATTTTGACTCATTAAATCACCCACTCTGGTTACTGCTACAAAATAAAAAATATTTTTCATTTGATAAATACCTTTGTCTGATAATAATGACTGGATGGAAAATTCCCAATATTAGTTACAGCAATTATTACAATGGACACAAATCAATCAAGTACAATATTTATAATTGTATGATATGAATTAAAGTATTTTCGAGCCAAATTCGCGCGATCATTATGACATTCCAATAGGAAGTTTTTATTAAAGGGAAAATTAATAATTAATGTAAGCACAATATAATACGAGTGAATTAAAATTGAGAGATATACTAGGATGGCTTGTTGGAGGTAAAAGTACAAGATCCAGTCGTGACAACACTTTAAATTTGAAACTTGTCAATCGAAGATTGACAAAATCTCAGCGTAAGCTTGAAAATCAAGAAAAGAAAACTGAACGAAAAATTCGAGCAGCAATTCAAAAAGGAGATATGCAGGCTGCACGTATGTATGCACAAGATACCGTGCGTTCAAGAAAATGGGGGAGAGGATATCAATCTCTCATTAGCAAGATTGATGGACTTATTTTCAAGTTAGAGCGAGCCGATGCTGTCCAAGATATCGCAAAGGAAATGAGAGGTGTTTCAAAATCATTGATTGATGCAAACAACGCTTTAAACCTACCTGAGATTGATAATTTGGTTGGCGACATGAATCAAGCTCTTGAAGGCATTGAAGACACATCAGAAATTATGGAAGACAGCATGGATCAACTATTTGAATCTGATACCGATGAGGGGGAAATTGACAATCTACTCCAGGAATATGGTGCAGAAGTTGGAATAACTGCTTCTGTTGGATTACCAATGCCTACAACGAAAACATCAGAATTAGAGAAAGAAATAGAATCTTTAAGGAAAAAGGAGGAATAAAAATTGGGTATCAAATCATGGTTATTTGGTAAGGGTAAGAGTGATAATAAGGAGGCTGAAGCGCTCCAGAAGTTAAAAAAACAACTTAACTCTTTGGAAGTAGAAGGGCGGAATCTTCTTAGAAAATCCGAAGAACAAAAGCAAGTTGCCAAATCTATGGTTCAATCTGGGAACAAGGTTGGTGCCAGACAAGCTCTAACGCGAAGCAGCTTGTATATGCAAAAATACAATCAAAGTCAAAATATGAGTTTAAATTTATCAACTCAAATTGATACAATCTCAACTGCAAAATCAACAGCAGAAACAGTAACTGCTTTGAAAGTAGGTAGTCAAGTTGTTGAAGATACATTAGAACAAATATCTCCATTAGACGTTGAAAGGACCATAGTTGAGATGGATGATCAACGGGACAGGATTTCTATGATGACTGAATCGTTATCAGATGTTTCAAGTCTTGAAATGGATCTGGATGGTGAATTTGCTGATTCAATCGATGATCAGCTAGCTGCTCTTGAATTGGAAATGCAATCCGAATCTCATGGTGACTTGCCCGAAGCCGGCATGCTTACGACTCCATCTACTTCAGGTGAAAATGAGAAAAAAGAGTCAACAAATGATCTTGAAGATGAATTAAAATCTTTGAAGGAAGAATTAGGCAGTAGTGACAAATAACTTAGTGAAGACTTTTTCCTTATTCCCTATCTTCTTCTATTAGGATTTTATTTAGTTGTTCGACCTTTAATCTTAGTACTTTAATTATTTTTGAATTATCAAAAGATTCCAATCTTTCTTCACAGTCTACACAGATAAAATCTTGTTCCATAGCATTCTGAAAAGTCACTCTGTTGCAACTGGGTGTTAAACAGCTGAAAAACATGTTACCTTCCTCATAACTCAATCGAGTCTGAATTTTCTCCAAAACATTTCGTTGTTTTGTGAATACAAGACTTGTTATTTTTTCAGGATGCAACTTCCAATAAAATATGAACCAACCTGTAGTTTTATCCCTAATCCTGCGGAAAGTTGCTAATTCCAGATCGTGGAGTCGGTATAGGGCTTTTCGAACTTGATTTAGTTTTATATCCAACTCTTCTGCAATAATTTCATCTGTTAACTCTCCTTTATGGGAGAGCAAAATAATAGTTACCTCTCGAACTTCTGGTCCAGCTACATCTTCTACCATACTCAAAAGTGTTTGACGTTGCTCTTCTGAAATTGATGTCATCTAGTACCGTCCGAAAATGGTCAGAAAGGATGGGATTAACTAATCTCCAAAGATCGATTACCCAATATTAACTCCAACATTTTGTAATCTATAACTGTTAGGATAACTATCTGGGTAATTTTTAGATATTAAAAATTTTGGCGATAATTTTCCAATGAAATAATTTTGATTGAAGCCTTATAAAAAATTAAACATTCATTAATTGATATAATTAATTAATTTTCTATTTTACATTGTGATGATTTGAAAGTTAACCTAAAGATGGAGGTTTGGGTCCCCCTGATGGTGGGGGAGTGGTTGATGGTGGTGTAGTGGCTGCTGCTGGTGGCGGCATTGAACTACTAACCGGACTAGAAGGAATAGATTGACCCCCTGAAGAAGCATCAGGTGATTTTAGTGTCTCAACAACTTGACCAAAATCACTTTCGATTGATTCTAATCTTTCAGATAGTTGTTCAATTTGCTTCTCATATTTATCAATCATATCTTGCATTTGTTTTTCAAGTTGATTCACAATTGCTTTAAGTTCTACCACAGTCGAGCCACTTGTTGATTCAATTAATTCATTAGGTAGCAGATCATCCAAACTATCGAATGATCTTTTACGACGGCGGGCCATGCTTACATAACTATTTGTGATTCATAGTTTAAATGATTATTCATTAATATCAGCTCTGGTATGCTATTCAATTGGAAAATAAGGTATTTTATCATTTTTTCTTTAATAATAATGAAAGTGAAAAAATAATGATGATATCATTAACATTTAAAGTTCGGATATCAAAATTAAATTTAATTATTTTATTTAATATTTGATTTATTAAAAATATCCGTTTAAACCGTAATTCGATATTTGCAAGTTTGATGTCCAGTTCCTTGGCACTCTATTTCTTTCACTATTGGATCCTTTCCAACAAGAATATATAATCTACCAGCAATAAATCCAGCTTGAAAATCACAAAATGTTTTATTAAGTTCTGCTGTCTGCATTCCGGCGATACTTACACTATCATCAATTTCTAAGGTATAACTGTCATCGTCTTCGTGATTCAGCCTAACTAGACCATGTTCTCTCCCAAGCATGGTTGTCGGGTGTCTTAAATATGCCAATAATAGATTTACAGCTTTTTCTAGAGGCACGGGAACTTGTATTCCTTCCTCTTGAACCAATCGAATTAGTAACTGTTTCCCCGGTCCAAATACTCCCAATTCTTTTCCTCCATTATACAAAATTGTCCCTGAAAATCTATCTAGGAATTTAATTGATATTATTATTGGTTGTAAAACAGATATGTGAATGAAGTCTCTAACTTTAACTCGTTGAGTTTTAATCATCAAATTACTATCTTGAATAATATTTGTCATTTCATGAATGACTTCATAGAAGTTTTGCCTCCTTCCTGCACGTTCCTCCTTATTTTCAAGTGGAGGAAGTGGTTTTTCTGCTAATTCTTCCCCAGCAATAGATATTTGGAATAGACAATATTCACCACCATTAGCCATACAAATTAATTCTTCACAACTAGCAGCAGTTCCAGACATCCCCATAACCGCAGCAGTAACTCCAGCAAGTTGTCCAGCAAAAAATCCACACATGGGTTCACCTACATCGATCCTAATAGACGCTGAAGCCATGTCATTTACTCGGAGATCTATCTGGGTGTCTGTAATTTTAACAACGTTCGCAGATTCTGCAAGTAATGTTGGAAGAATCTCCCTATCCGAAAAATAGAGAGTTAAAGCATAGGCTAAGTGTTTGAATCTTAGATCTCTTTTAGGGGTTCTGCCAAGTTTAGGATTGAGTAATGTCAACACATGATGCATCATCCCAAACATTCCCAATTGATAGCCTGCTTTGTACAACAAATGTGGAATTAATGGATCTAAGCTATAAAGACTCAAAAGATATTGCTGAAATACACCGATATGAGTATAGTCTCCTACCGATGGTCTTAATACTTTTGAACCATTGAGAGAATCCATTGCGTTCATAGTAAGTGCAAGTAAAGAATTTTTCGTCAACGTAATTGCCTGTTCTGAAGTTATCGCTTGATTTAATAATGTTGACCACAATAGATCTCTAACTGAATCATCATCCATTCCACCCTGCAAGACAATTTCATCATTTATGACTAAGGTTGGAAGAGATTGAATTTGATATCGAGAACTAGCTTCATGATCATCGTCAATATCAATTGTTGATACATGAACCAGATCCTGCATACCAGATCCAACAACTTCTCTCACTATTGTTTCAATTGGTGGACAGTATACACAAGTTTCTGATGTAAACATAATTAATCTAAGAGGAGTTATTTCCAGAGACATATTACATTAAATTAAAAGACACAATGAGGTTAATTAGGTATTGGTTTACAGCATATATTATTATTGAATCCAAACACCATGTGATTACATCCAACATCATTATCTATATTATTTTAAATCCTTTACTAACTTGTTAAATAATTATCCCATTTGATAATTAGGGTTTCCTGACTTAATTCGTATCAATTCAAACGGAAAATTCTTTTCGTACTTGACGCGTTATCTATAGATTTAATTGCTAAAAGTTCATTTTTGAATTATGAATTTGATCCCAAAACCCAATTCCAGTTTTCTTAGAGTAAAATGTTCCGAGTGTGAAAATGAGATGATAGTTTTTGATCACGCAAAAACAAAAATTGAATGCTCATCAAATGATTGCAATGCACTAATCGCCGAACCAATGGGTGGTAAAGCTCGTTTACATGCAGAGGTTATAGATATATTAAATTAAATTTAGGATAATTAATAATTCAACTGCCTATGATAAATTTCTGTAGATAAAAAGAAAAAAACAAATATAAAAGAATAAGAGCTATTAGAGTCTATAATTTATTATCATGGCGGCTATAATTATAACTCTAAACAGACTATTAATTATTAATCGATTTTGATGTGATCTACTTTAGATCTTTTCATGAAGTATCTCATATTTTCTTTTGGTATAATTGCCAAATCACCTTTTTCAAAAGGTCCATATTTTCTTAAATCGACTCCTACCGTTTGCAAATTCTCATTTTGAGAAAAATGAACCAATTCATAATTGTCACCTTCATCTTGATCATTCTCATTTTGAATTTTTGTTTTAATCCCGATGACTTCATCTCTATATGTTAAAAGTAAATTGATCAGTTGATTTCTCAAATGCTCTTCCTCAAAGGGAATTGGACTGGGTGATTTATCTCCATTAATGATAATTTGAAATTGTTTTTGTAATCTAAGAGTAATTAGATCGTTAAATAGATAGTTAACTCGTACCCATCGATTATTAAATAATTTTGCTATTGAAATGTCTGTTTCACTACTTGCTTGCGTTTCAAGGTGGTTAATGTAGGCCCTACATTTTTCAAAAAAATTAGTATCCATCGTATTTAATTGCAATCCCTCTTTTTCCCTTTTCCATGAAGCAACCAATATTTCATAAATAGTCATATAACCAATTTCCCTAATTTTCTATATTTTTATTACATGATGTCATCTTCAAGAACTCTGGGAGCCACAGCAAATGCAACATACCCCTGTTCTTCATTATCTTCATCATCAATAGTGTATATGATCCTTAACGGTTCACTATTAGTCATACTTAATTTTAGTGTTTGACCTGATCTTCCTATTTTTGATATTCGTTTAAGAAACTTCAAACCAAAGGTAGCTTCGTGAACTTCAGGTATTTGCACTGTATCACCACTTCGGTTTTGATAGGTCCCAGTTTCGAAATTTACATTTCCAACTTTGTTATTATCGATATAATGTATAGTTGCTTCTGCAGAACGTGTATTTGAGGCAGCGGTAAAATGTAATTTTTCTTTATCATGAGTTAATGTAACATGTTCATCACCCAATTCTGCAGCTTTAACCGCATCTGCAAATAAACCTGCATCCATCTCGCAACCAGATAAGAATTTTCGGTCAATAATTTTCATAAATCTATGGTTTTTTACGTCGTTTAACCTCAATTGTATGCGTTTTGTAATTTCTGATGATTTTAGCTCCAGATCTAGAGTTCCTCTATCAGTATTATCCTCAATTTTCAAGGAATCGTCACTTTTTGATGTTTTTATAAAATCTGAAAAATCTTCTAAATCAATGTGAAAAATCCCTGATGATGGAGCATCAATTTTAGAAAATATTTGCTTATCCAGAAATGTATCCACCACAATTGCATTTCCGATATCCCTTGCCTGAGCCCGAAAACCGTTTTCGCTTATCTCTATGGTGACATCTTCTGATACTGAAACCATCGCATCAACAATCGTTTTCATCAATTTGCCTTGATCAAGAAAAATTTTTACAGTCATTAATAGAACCTCATTTGACTAATAATTTAATTATTAATAATTCATTACTTTTGATTTCGTTTTTCAAGTCTTACCAATCTTTTATATCGTTGGGCTTGATTTTTTGTAATACTGTTGTAAGATATCAAAATCCCCTCAATTTTATCCTCTAATTTGGTAATTGAAATGATAAAACGGTATAACTTACCTATAGAAAATTGAGAACAATGATATGGTCCAAGCGCTATTGTAATTTGACTTGTACCATCATTTAAGATAAGGAAATTACCTGAACACACTACTACCGATGAAATTATTCTGATAGATGAATTTCCCTCAGGTATATCAATTATCGTAAAATCTATTGAAGGTTTAGGTCTTACGCGGGATGTCATATCTTCACCCTACAATCTTTTAATCGTATTCTCTCCAGTTTTTGTCGCAATTCATACACCTGAAGAAGCGTGTAGGGGCTTCATCTGCACTTCGTGTCTGTATTTCCCAATATTCGATTTCTTGGATAGATTGACATTTTGGACATAACATATCTTTTCTTGGTCTACCAACAACCGCATTTGAATCACTCTCTATCACAAGTAATTTTCCACCTTCAGGATCCTTTTTTCTTTCATCATCTTCAAAAGAAATCTTACCTAGCTTCCCCTCTTCTTTGCTCTCATTACAATCGGGACAAAATGGAACAACTCGGTTGTTTATTTTTTTGGGTAACAATAATGAATCGCATTCTTCGCAAAATTCCATCCAAATTGATTAATATATACTAAATGTAAAAAACTTGTTATTAGAATACAATTCATTCTGGATCATCAATACATAATGATTATAAAGTAGATTTTTAACAATTCAATATAAAACCTTTGAAGTTGGGTTAACAAGACCCAATCATAATTTTTAAGTGATTGAATAATTATATAAAATTAGTCAATTATCAAATTGACCGCTCTAGGGCCTGTAACTCAGCCTGGTTAGAGTGGCTGGCTCATAATTTTTCATTGAGACACCGGTTCGTCGTGAGTTCAAATCTCACCAGGCCCATATTATTCTAATTGATAACAAATTGTTCCAATTATGATTTTTAACCGCCATGGGGCATTCAATTTAATTATTAACAAAAACAAAAGAATGCCCCGACCGGGATTTGAACCCGAGTCTTTGGGATGAAAGCCCAAAATTCAATCCCAAATGCATATACATTGTAGGATGATTGGCCTGGCTACACCATCGGGGCGAGTAGTTTATAGCATATCTTTAAATTATAAACTAATTTTCTTTTCTTTTTTTTAGTTTTAAGTTTCTAGGTAATGTCTTGCACATTATAAAATATGCTCAAAAAATATATCCATGAACATAATTGAGGTAACATTGGCCTTAGAAAAAAAATTTAGTCAAATTATTAATCCATAATCAATAATTGAAATCAAAACGTGAAAATAATACAATTCTGTTCTAATAATTAAATGACAACTCCCTTCAAATTTTTGTTTTAAAACGTGAATTTTAATAACTTAATATTTGATTTCAACAATGTAGTTAAGTTAATTTGCAAAAAAAGGGCTCGTGGTTTAGCCTGGTTATAACGTCTCGTTTACACCGAGAAGGTCGCCAGTTCAAATCTGGCCGGGCCCACTATTTTTTCTTATAAATATTTATTGTCTTTTGGATACATGACATGTCATCTCAGATTTAGATGGGATTTCAAGAAATAACGTTTATTGATATCATGCAAAAATCACCTTAATTAAACAATTTTTAATTGAATCCTCAATATGGTTCAAGAAAAAATACTAAACCTAGTATGAAAAGAAATAGATATCGGATGTCCACAGAGATTAATGCAAAACAAAAACAAGAATTGGTAAAACTCCTTACATCTATCTCAAAACAATGTGAATTAGAAGCGTTAGGAATCATCACTCGGGAGGGTATAACGCTCGCATTTTTTGTACAAGCAGGTGCTGATCCAGATTTATTATCTGCAATATCCGCCGCAGTGATGTCTACTGGAACGATGGTAACCTCTAGGATGAATCATGGTCAACTACAAGCAATGTTAATTAGAGGTGAAATTGGTTTTACAATATTGGTTACTGCAGGTGAACATATACTTATTGGTGCTTCTAAAGAACTCCATTCTGTAGGAATCACTCTAAACACTATACGTGATTTTGCAGAACCCTTGAAAGGGATATTAGCCAGTTAATTACCAATACTAAGAAATTTATTCTATCTAATATCTTTAATGGCCTGAAAACCTTCTTTTTTAATAATTACAGTTTTTGGACTTTAACAATTGTGCTAATGTCATCTGTTTCCCAAATTTCGAGAACACTGCCAATTTTTATTTTGTCTAAGGGCAATTTTTGAAGGGGTGTCCAACTCGGTAAAATTAATTCCTTAATTTGATCTTGGTAAGTGATCTTGCATTTATATGGTAATGTATGGACATTATCAATCTTGGGAGATTCTGATTTTGGCCAAACATCAAAGAAAAACTCCTCTTTTTCAGTTAATCCCGATTTTTCGGGTCGATAAGATGTGATTTTTTTTATTTTTCCATATATTTTCAAGGGTATCATCACAGGAACATGTATATTTATGTTCAGATCATTTTCCAATGTATTAATAAACATATGATCATACCCTCCTTCAAATTTCCATAATTGAAGCAATACAGCTGGTATGTTCATATCCTTTTCAATTTCATACACCATATAACAGTCAATTTGATTATCATTAGTAGACAATTTAATAATATCATATTTCTGCAAATTACTAATCGAGCGATTTTTACTAATTTTATCCAAAATAAAATTCATTGTCACACCAAGATATTGCAATGCAAATATTTCTAATCGCTGAATTGTAAAGGTATAATCAATACTGAATTTTTTACTTCTGCGAACATGTCAAGTATTTTCAACTTTTCTCTGAGTGGGATATTAACTTTGTATTTAATGCCTGATGTAGAAGCTATTAATTCAAGATTATTATTTACCCTTTTCCAAAAAACTTGTCGAACATCTGTTATACCCGGAAGGTCCACAACTATTTGTCCACGTCGATCGGTCGGGGGGATAATCTCATAATAAGGTGTTTCTTCCTCGATTGTTTCATAATTCTGACTTACAGTATTAGGTTCGCCACCAATAAGGTCTTTTAACACAATTTCAAAATTTTTTGCCATATTTGGATCTAATGGGAAAGCAAAATTTTTGTTATCTCCTTTGATCAAATCTTTTAACTTGTCAATAAAGTCCTTCCCCAAAAGTTGAGACATAATTTCCGTAATTTCATCTGGATCTATGTGCTCAATTCGACGTAATATCTCTTTAATTGCATCTTTTATATTATCCGGGAGATTTTCAAAGGGATCGAAACTCATTTTCTTATTGCCCTAATATTATTATTGTTTTATCAGTTAAAAAATAGTTGGTATGAGCTTTAATTTATATTAATACAGCTTTATTTTTTATGTTTATAAGTATTAATCCAATAAATTAAATTCTGGAAAATCCTAAATCTGAAGAATTAGACGCGATCTCATATCGCTATAAGATAAATATTGAAAACTAAGTTTTTTGGTTGATTATGAGTTTTATAAATGTACAACAATCAATGATTTATCTCACATTCAGCACTTAAAAAATCAACTATTTGATTTATAGGGGTGCCTATTA
>CAZRLL010000001.1:0-111280 GCA_964600735.1 uncultured archaeon | reverse complement strand
CGTGGTATGGGCCGGATAGACATGGCCTCCCGTGGTATGGGCCGGAGGGAGAAGAGTTAAAAGAGAAGTTTACGGAATGGGTTTCAGCTCAAGCTGGCAAGCATTGTCGTACATCAAGTGCTATAAGGTGGAAAATTATTGAATTAATCAAATCCGGGTCGGGCTGGTAAAAGGAGAATGAAATGGTAAGTAGGGAAGAAGAGATCAAAGAGATTCAAGTGGAATTAGATAATTTAGGATCCCAGCTACTGGGATATAAGGATCTTCCAACCCAGTTTGTATCAGAAATTCTTGAGGAGTTTTCTCCACTAATAAACAGTTTAGCAGATTCCCACTCTAAGAAGTTCGGGAAGTTAGAGTTACTAGACAAGGATGACTTTTACAATGAATTTTTCTTGTACATTTTCGATTATAGTTTACGTGGTATCGCCCAACGATCAACTCCGGTTTCTACATGGTTCCCATCTATATATAGATACTTCAGAAATGTACTCGTTAATTTAACTGCTAAACATACCAGCCGTAGGAATGCAACATTTGATGTAGATAATGTTGAGGATATTGATAATCTCAAACCTGATGTTTTATTTCCTTTTGAATCCTTTTCTGATCCCGAAAAGGACTTGCTATATAAAGATTGTATATGTGAAGTAATAAAAGTCCTTAGAAAGGATTCAAAGAAAGATTCGATTGATCTAAAAGTTTTTAATATTTTGTTGTGGCCTTCTAGAAAGTTCACAAGGTTTGTTAAAGGGCGTCCAAATAATAAGGTTACAGCAACTGTTATATCAAACTATCTACAGGTCCCTTATAGCAGGGTGCAAAAGTCTTTTAAAAGAATTCGATTTGTTGTTGAATCTGCTTGAAATTTTTCTAATAATTTTGTACTCTAGTATAACTACGTATTATATCTACTAATTTACTATTAAGGAGGGCAAGGAAACATGGGTGATAAATGTGAAGCTTATGGTGTTGCGTATTCAGGCGATGACCCAGAATGCGATGGTTGTGGTGAAGCTACTGAATGTAAATCCCTTACTGAAGGGGAAGCGGAGGTACCTAAAAAAAGTAAGGTTGGTAAAAAAGGAAAGAAACTTGATAAAAAGTCAGGTGGAGAGACTAAGAAAAAAGAAGTAGAAGAGGAAGTAGAAGTGGAAGAGGAAGTAGAAGCGGAAGTGGGAGAGGAAGATGATCTTGGCGACGCAAGCGTTGATGAAAAGCTTGAAGTTATTGCTAGTAGATTATCGACGGTTATTGCAATCTTAAACCGCTCGGCCGACCCCATACCACCAGATAAATCTACAGATACTGACAGAACATCTAACAAACAAGCGAAAAAGGCGAAGAAGGTAGAGAAGGAACAACGAAAGGCAAACCTACTTGCGAAGGGTCCCTACGACGCTAAAGGGCTTGAGGAGTTGACGGGCCGGGACGTGAAGATGCTGGCATCTGCAATGAGCCTTAATTCTTTTGGTTTAAGTAGAGAAGAGGGGGTAAGTCTTATATCGAAAGCTCAAGAGGCGGCGAAGCCGAAGCAAAAGAAGAAGAAGAAAAAGAAGTAAAGAAGTGCTGAGTGCTTCGGCATTGGACCACTAGAGACACTAGGTTGAGGATAGCCTAGTGTCTCTTTTTTCGAGGTTATAATTATGGATAAAAAGTTTATTTTTGATTTTGCTGGTTCTCATTGTACTGGTAAGACTACTCTTATGAAATCTGTGAAGAAAGAAATTCTAGATCTTGGGTATAGTTGTGAGATAATCGAGTCAGTTACTAGGGACCTTGTTATTAATAAAGGATTTGCATTGTACGGTAAGACTGATGGACTTTCTCAGGTTATGTTTTCTTACTTTAATTACGGTTCTATACTAGCTTGTGAAGCTCAAGTTGTGTTAAGTACCGCGTTTGGGGTTAGGCCTCTTGCGTATTCTATCTGTGCTGAATCTGTTGGCAGTGAAGTTGAAACGATGCACTGGCAGTACCTTAGGTTCTTTGCTTCTAAAGAATTTCAGAACTGCCGTACAGTTACTTGGTTTTATTTGCCGGTTACATTTACTATGGAAGAGGATGGTATACGGGTAGTAGATGAGCCGTATAGGTTGAAAGTAGATGATACTGTAAATCATATTTTTGACTCTATTAAACATCATCATATTTATGGGAGCAGGCGTCGAATGCTAGATACTGCTATGGAGGTTATTCGGAGATTCTTATGTTAAGATCATTTTCACCGCTCTTGTGGTTCCATAAAGTAGATAAGTTTTTTGACTTTAACTTGGATCAATCTCCTCCTACTAAAGAAGAGGTTTACGGTTATGAGTTCTATAATAAGAAAGTAGCAGATGGGCTTCTGGTTAGTGCAACTATGCTGAGAAATCGTGCTAAAGTGGAAAAGTCTCTTAATGGAACTTATAGGTTGGTAAAGAAGGGCGTTATATATAAAGACATACGCGACTTCTTATCTATTACGTCTATTCCTTATAGTGTTTTTGCAGATCCTGGTACTTTTACTTACGCTAATGAATTTAAGCTTCCCGACTACTTGTACGATACTGATGGATTAATTGACTACTATAATGACCTGAATTTTGATTTAGCTGGTAGTGTTGATTGGCCTATACTTGACAAAATTCTTATTACTAGGAGGGGAAAGAGAAGTTCTTTTGATTTGAATTTGAAGACTAAAGAGATGCGAAGAAAACTTACTTTAGAACTCGCTTCTGACTTTATTAAGAAGTGTAATAAGCGGAAGAACCTTAGATTCGTACCGTTTGGTACTATCCAAGGGTGGAGCTTTGATACCTATATCGAGTCTTTAAAAGAACTGTTGAAAATGGGGTATGACTACATTGCTATTGGTGGTTTAGCGACGTCAGAAAGGTTTGCTTTAGACCTTTTACCATTAGTCTGGGATGAGATTCAAAAGTCGGGAACGAGGCCTGGTATGCACTTATATGCTAGGTTTCCCTCTCCCCTAGCGGTACGTGAGTTTTTACGGTACGGGGTTACGTCATTCGACAATACAAGCCCTTTTATAACTGCCTCTCGCTCTCCCTGTTCTTATATAGATCCATCGATTTATTTTAAGATGAATAATAGTTGGGATTGTTATAACTTGAAAATCCCAGGTATTAGATCTCCCTTTTTAAGAAGAGCGAAGAAGGTTTTATCAGAACAAGACTTCCTTGCTTTGGGGCGTTTGTGTTCGAACACGTTTGGAGCGTTCGTAAACTATTCAGAGTCTGGAGAAATATTTTACTTAAAGAGGTTAATTAATTTATATTATGAGATGAATTGCTCTTTAAACGACTACCGTACTCGTCCACTTTCTGGAAAGAAGTTAGGTAGGTTAATGGACGTTACTAGATCTACTTTGCTGAAAAAGCCGTGGTTGAGTTGCGATTGCTCATCGTGCATGGACTTGAAGGCCAACATTGTCCTTACTAGAAACAACTACCGTATTGTTCACACCTTTTTTCATAACTCGTATATTCAGTACTCAAGGTTTGTTGCTGAACTAGATCGAGCAATGGTAGAGGTTCCATTTGAAAAATATTCATGGGCCGAAGTTGATAGTCTTGTTAAAACAAAAACTGAAAAGATTTAAATAAAAAATGTAAAAATTTTGTATTCTTACTTGCAGTTGTTTTTATTCTCCTTTAATGTTAACTGCGAACGTTGTAGCACAGGGTCTGTCTACCTTGTGCTACAACAACTCTTTTTGGAGGTGGTTGATGGAACTTATTAAAGCGTCATATAAGATACTAACTGAGCTTAATGGGCAAGAGGTATTAAAAGAAATAGAGAAGGCTGGAAGAACTGCTTACAAGTCTGAAGATAAGATTACAGAAACTTCTGCTGCTAATTTCGTCAAGGCGATCATTAAAAGAGGCCATCATTCAGTATTAGAACACAAAACTATCAGTGTAAGGTTCGTAGCAGATAGGGGTTGTACTCATTGTATTGTGAGATATAGGATGTCTTCGTTTACTCAAGAATCGACTCGGTACGTTAACTACCATAAGCGTGGGATGAGATTTATTATACCACCTTGGGTTGATTTACCTGAAGGAGAGATCACACAGGATGATGAAACTCAAAATTGTCCTGTAGATATTATCAAATCTTCTATAGAAGATTCTACAAGAGGGGAATGGATTAGAGCTGTATCTGAGGATGAAATTCATTATAGAAATCTTCTTAAAAAAGGTTGGACTCCAGAACAAGCGAGAACTGTTCTACCAAACTCAGTTGCTGCAGAAATCGTAATGACTACTAACATCCGAGAGTGGCGTCACTTCCTTTCTTTAGAGATGGATAAGGCAGCGCATCCACAGATGCGTGACTTACTAATTCCACTTCTTTTAGAGTTTAAAACTAAACTTCCAATTTTGTTTGATGATATTTTACCAGAGCAATAGAATGTTGTTAGTCATGAAGTCGGGACGGATACTTAGTATGGCCACAATTCTTACCAATCTGGTCAAAAAAGTTATTCAGGGTGCACTGTTAAAGTTCCCTTTCAGGGTAGTTTCGCCTACTGGTTGGGGGGTGCACAGCTTCATCGGGCCGCGGCACTACCCGACTTCATGACTAACGGCGTTTTATTATAGGAGGTACTATGCAGATAGGTATAATTTGTCCGACTGGGTTTTTAGAACATTTTGCTTCGCAATCTAACTATCACCTTGTACTTGCGCATATGGTGCGAAAAGATCGAGATTACAAAGAGTTCTACAGAAAGGCTTCTACGCATGGTGATTATATTACTTTAGATAATTCATCCTGTGAGATTGGCGATGATGTGTTCACTCCAGAACAACTGGTTGACTTTGCTAGAGACGTTGGCGCGAAGGAAGTTATGGCACCAGAAACTGCGTTTGACGCAGACTCTACTATAGATAAAGTACGCGAGTTTATGAAGGTTACTAAATACATTAGAGGTAGTATTAAAGTTTTTGGTACTTTACATGGGTCGGCTATGGGTGACATAATAAGGTGCCATAACAATCTTGTTGGCTTGGGTGTTGACACTATCGGAATTTCTTTTAGGATCCAACCTAAACCAATGAAAGACTTTGTGAGGCATCCAAATAAGACTGTTGATACTTCTTTAGCCAGAGTTCAAGCTATTATGAGACTTGAACCTTTCATGAAAGAAAGTATTCGATATCATCTTTTAGGTATAGTTGACCCGAAGGAGCTGTTGTACTATTATTACAATAAATTTATTAAGAGCGTCGATAGTTCGTGCGCTTACGTAAGTGGTATTACTGGGAAGTTGTGCGATGATGCTTGGTTTGAAAAGCCTAAAGAGAAGTTGGATTTTAGTAATAAATATATTAGTGGGTATAGTCTAAAGAGGGTACATTTTAATATTCAGATACTAAAGAAGTTAGCAAGAAATGAAATGGAGGGTACGGAATGATTTTGTTACCGAAATTAGCTGTAGAAGAGGGTTATTTGTCTAGCCAAGATGGCGCTTTACCACTTGAGGATGGGCAGATACAACCCAATGGGGTAGACGTCCGGCTAAAGAATATTGAGTTAATTGGAGATACTAGTTTTCAGTTGTTTGTCGGCAAGACTAAACATGGGTCTCGCACACAAGTAAAAAAGTTAAATATGAATGGGACTGATGCTTTTAGGGTTTTTCCTGGCAGAGCTTTTAACGTCGAATGCTATGAACGGGTTGATCTTCCTTGTGGAGTTGCTGCGTGTGTTTATACGAGAAGCACTTTAAATAGGAATGGTCTACTGGTTGGATGTGGGTTGTACGATAGTGGGTTTTCTGGTCCTGTCTCATTCACTTTCTATCCATTTAGCAATGGAATTCTAGAGGTTGGTGTGAGGGTGGCACAGGTTGTTTTCTTTAAATCAGAGGGTGAAGAACTTTATAAAGGTTCTTATGGGGACAATGCAGCGTGAAGTACAAGAAGGCGAGTTGTATAGATTGCCCTTTTAGATACGGGGAACGCCCACCAGTTGAAGGGAAAGGAAACATTAACTCCGTTGGTATGGTTGTCGCTGAGAGTCCTGGTCGACTTGAATACATGATGGAGGAACCGTTAGTTGGGGATTCTGGTGGTATTTTAAATTTCTTTCTAAGAAAGAGCGGTTTGATTAAGTCGGTTCAAGAACGTTACAAGAGCTTGTACTTTACAAATGCTCTAAAGTGTTACCCTGCTACTGGCTTTGTTAGTGCTGGTAGGGGTTCTGTAGAAAACAAAGTTGATGTTACTTCGACTCATTTAACTAGGTGTCGTCATTTTTTAGTTTCAGAGTTTGAAAGAGTCAAGCCAAAGTACGTCCTTTCCCTTGGTAGTCCTGCCCTCAAAGCTATCTTTAACGATCATAGCCTTAACGTTACTGACCTCCGCGGTTTTTGGAAGTATAGTGATGAATTCGATTGTTGGGTACTCCCAACCCTTCATCCAGCGTTTGTGCTTAGGAGTTGGGAAGCGACTAGTAGTGTCCTGTTAGATATTGAGAATTTTAGAGATGGAATTGAACATGGGGTCCCTGAATATAAACTTGGGGATTATACTTTAGTTGACAGTACATTAGGGGCTAGAGAAATATTTAGAACTCTAAAGTCTGCTAAGAGGTTATCTTGGGATTCAGAAGCAACTTCTCTAGAATACTGGAAGGACGATGCAGAAATTCTAGGGTTTTCGTTTAGTTGGGAATTTGGTAAAGCTGTGTGGATTCCACTACTAGGTACTGGTGAAAATGGACGACATCGAATTTGGTCTGATGCTCAATATAAGTACATATGGAATAGTATTAAGTCTATTCTTGAAGATGGTTCTATTAAGAAGGACGGGCAGAATACTAAGTTTGATATTTTATGGTGTAAAGCGAATGGGATCGAAGTCCGTGGCGTTGATTGGGATGTTATGCAGTTTCACCATCTTGTGGATGAGAATACTCCATCTAATTTGACGTACCTAACTCTTTATTATAACCTTCTATTTCCTAGATATGAAGACGAGTTACTCCAATACGTTGGCGGTAAAAGTTCTAAAAACAAGAAATATGAAAAGGTTCCAGGTCCTATTCTTGGAAAATATGCTTGCGCTGATTCAGATGCTGTGTTTAGGATTAGAGTAGAACAACTTGCGGGGTCTGTTGGAAGGCAAAGAAAGTTGTATCGGAAGCTTTCAGTTCCAATTTCTAAGTTCACTACTGAAATGGAGTACACTGGTGCGTTAATAGATATACCAAAGATTTCTGGGTTAGAAAAGGAATATGATATAAAAATAGAAGACGAAGGTTCAGACTTGGCTAGGTTAGTTGGCGCTGATACGTTTAATCCTAACTCTCCGCAGCAAGTTTCTAAACTGTTGTTTGAAAAGCTTAAACTTAAGTCTAAGAAAAAGTCAAAGAAAGGAAAACCAAGTACCGACAAGAAGGAGATACTAAGGTTAAAAGAGGAGAGTAAAAGTAAAAAGGTTCGTAAGATTATGGACCTCATTGGACTTCTCCGAAAAATGAAGAAGTTAAAAAGTACTTATTTAACTGGGTTTAAAAAGTTAGTCGATAAATGTAATAGATTACATACTAGTTACAGGACTACTGGTACCGTAGTTGGTCGTTTGTCTAGTTCAAACCCGAATCTTCAGAATATTCCTACTGACCCAATTTTTAGGTCTATTTTTATTGCTGGTCCGGGGCGGAAGTTAATAATAGCGGATTACAGTCAGGTTGAAGCAAGGATATTAGCGTTACTTGCTGACGAGATTGCCTTACTTGAGAAATTCGGAGAAGAAGGGTTTGATATCCATACTTACACTTTCTCTCAAATCACTGGACTACCACAAGAAGGATGTACTAAAGAACAGAGGATTGATATTAAAGCTGTGACGTTTGGTATTAACTATGGTCGGTCTAGTAGAACTATCGCAGAGTCTTACGGAATGGAGGTTCAAGAAGTTGATGTTATTATCGATGGTTATTTTACTACTTACTCTAAAATCTACGATTACAGAGAAAGGTTAAAAGAAACTGCTCTAACGAAGGGTATCCTTTTTAATCCATTTGGTAGGGCAAGGCACTTCGATGCTAGCGAATGGATTAGAAGTGTAGAGTTAGGAATCTCTCAGGCTTTAAAAGTAGATTATGGAATGTCTACTTACCCTTTAGAGATGGTTGCCGGCCACGTAGAAAGGCAAGCAATGAACTTTCCTATTTCAAGTTATGCTAGTGATAACCTTGTGTTGGCTATTGATAGGATAAGAAAAAGGATAAGGAAGTTAGGACTTGATGCGTTTTTTATACTTACAATTCATGATGCTCTAATAATAGACTCGGCAGATGAGTGTGCTGAAGAAGTTAAGACGATTGTAGAAAAGTTGATGCCAGTTAAAAAGACGAGCGTTTCTGGTACTCGTTTAACTTTAAGTGCAGATGTGTCAATTGAAGATCATTGGGTACAATAGCTGTTTTGTTTTGTATACTAACTTATCAAACAACTTTTAGGAGGGTATAGTATGGGAAAGACGAAACAAAGAAAGACCTACAGAACTGACGTATCGAAGCAAAGGAAAAAGTCTGAAGAGAGTTCTAATAAGAACGCTCCAATAATTTGCGATTTAAGAACGTACGGGAAACCATGCGGGTACTGTAAAGAAGCTGACCGGTTGAAAGCAAAAGAGGACAAAGAAGAGAAGGATCTTGGTTATAGGGTTCAGGTAAGAAGTACTTTTTACATGAACGTTGTCGATTTAGATCATAAGGCGGAGGGTGTTCGGATTTACGGTTCTGGTATTGAAAATTGGAGGACTCTTATTGACTTGCTCCCCGAAGACGATCAGGACGACTCTCCAGATTTTACTAATCCTGACGAAGCCTGTGCTGTCATTATAAAAAGGCGCGGTACTGGTATGACGAACACTAAATACGTTTTAAAGCTTGGTGTAAAGACTTTTAAGGTGCCAGATAAATGGGTAGAGTCTGCACACGACCTCTCTAAAGTACTTAGTCTAATTGATGTAGAGGGGTTTGAGTTGTGGAAGCCGAGAGAGGGTCGGAACAATATTCTGATTCTTGGACCTTGGAGCGAAGAAGCAGAAGGGAATTTCTACCAGGAAATTTTTTATCACTGGGGAGTTTCTGGTCTAGGTCTTGGGGCCGACGGTGAAGTTGATGACTTTGAGGACGTTAATCGTGGTGAAGAGTTTGAGGACGACGATTTTGGCGCGGATGATGATACTAGCGGGTCTGAGGGCGAAGATAACTTTGAGTACTAAGAGGAAGTAGTGAAAAGAAACTATAAACTTATAGCGGAGTCGTTGAGGTTGTTTATTCAGTCGTACCTTTTGCTCGTACGTTCTATTTTTGTTACTTTCGGGAATAAAAGGTACGTTGAAAGGGCTGTGCTTTCTAAAGAAATTAGGAATGGGCTCGTAAATTCTATTACTTCTATATCAAAACTGTGTATGAAGGTAGTTAGGAAGGAGAATCGTGGGAAAGATTCTACTGGTAAATTTAACTAAAAAAACAATAAAATATATTGGCTACCCGGAGTCGTTTCGGGATCAGTATCTTGGTGGGCGTGGTTTTAACTCTGCGATTCTTTATCAGTTTAGAGGCGTGGCTCCTGAATCCCCACTATCTCCTGATAATGTTATATGTGTTAGCTCTGGTCCTCTTGCTGGGACTTCATGGCCGTCATCTGGTAGAACTACAGTCTCTGTACTGAAAAGTCCTGTAACTCTAGGTTTTGCTGATGGGAACTTGGGTGGTCATTTTGGTCCTGCAATAAGGTTAGCTGGAACCGACAGTATTGTGATAATTGGAAGAGCATCGAGTCCAGTAGTACTTACTATTGGTTTTGCTAGGCCTACGGCGATTGTAGAGATTGGAGATGGTCTTTGGGAAACTGGAACTTCCATATTTAACGTTGTAGCGAAGAAGCTGTATGGTGAGAATGCTAAGGTTTTGTCTATTGGTAAAGCAGGTGCTAATAAAGTCTTTTGTGCAACTGTGTCATGCGATCTTCGAGTCGCTGGTGGTGGTGGTACTGGAGCGGTTTTTGGAAGCAAAAATTTGAAGGGAATTGTAGTTAATTATGATCCTGAAGTTTCAGCCGAAGTTGGTAAGAGGTTCGATTCTGTTGCTTTTAATGCGGTAAAGAAGATTAAAAGGCATCCAGTTTATGACATATTTAGGAAGTACGGTACTACAATGCTTGTTGCTCTTCATGTTGGGCTTAATTACTTACCAACGAAGAATTGGACGCAAAAGACTTGGGATTCCTGGAAGCTTATTTCTGGAGAACACCTTTTGAAGAAATGGATTCGGGATGACCCCAAGTACCTTTCTAAGTTAGAGCAACTTGAGGTAGATAAAGAACTTGGTTGTCGGAATTGTCCTATTACATGTTCTAACCCAAAGAAAGTTGAATATGAAACTCTTAATAACCTTGGTTCTAAACTTGGGATTTCAGACCTTGACTTTATTCTTAAGTTAAATACAGTCTACTTTAACGATCCTGGACTTGATGTCATACAATCTACTTCTATTATTTCCGCTTTAATGGAAATGTGGAATGATGGTGTTAGTAACTATGCGTTTGGATGGGGTGATAAAGAGCATGTGAGGGATTTTATTAGCGACCTTGCGAATGTGTCAGATGAAAATGGAACTATTGGGAAGTACTTTGTTGATGGGTTTCTTCTTGGTATGTCTAGGGCAATAAAGGCAAAGGTTTTAATTTTTACTTCTCAGAGAGCGATTAGCGACTACTTCGTTTCTGTAAAAAATAATGCAATGAGTGGTGTCTACCCATCTCACGAAAATAAGGGAGTGGCTCTTGCTGTTGCAACTAGCTCTCGTGGTGCTGACCACTTAAGAAGTTTGCCTACTTTGTCTACTTACGCGTCTTGGTACATTGGTAAATCTGGAGATAGTCGTTGGAGGAAGATTACTAGTATCTCGTCTATGCCTTTTAGTTCTTTAATGATGATGAGGAAAGATGCTAAGTTTATCCTTGGAAAGCTGTACAAAACCTACAATAAGACTTTCGGGGTACCTAAACCTATTGCTGCTCAATGGGAAAAATCTGGTTTTCTTACTAATGAAGACCAGTACGTAGGTTGGGGTAGTATGATTAAGTATTGCCAAGAGTTATACGCGGTAGCAGATGCTCTTGGTATATGCAAGTTTACTACGAGTTGGAGGTTTGGCCTTGGCCCAGAAGATTTTGCTCGTGCTTTAAGTCTTTTGTTCAGGAAGCCAGTTAGTTGGAAACAGGTATTAGAAGTTGGGGAACGTATATATACTATTGAACGCGAGTTGTGTTGTACTGAAAAAGATGGTTTCGTTAATGACGACTTACCTAAACGGTTCTTTGTAGGGGAAGGTTCAGTTGACAAGAAGCATTTCATAAAAATGCTTCTAGACTATTATTGCGAGTGTTCTTATGGGATTTGGGGAACTCCTTCTATGGAACTTCGAAAAAGGCTTAACATAAATTTTGAAGATAAGTTCTTTTCAGAAATTGTAGATTTTTTGAGGGATTAAATGACGCACTTTTTTGCTCCGGGTCCAATTAAAATTCCAGATTGTTTACGAGAGGCTCTTAGTACTACTGCTCCATACTTTGCTGGAAAAGAGTTCTCTAAAGTACTTGAACAGATACAACCAAGGTTGCAAGAGGTCTTTAATACAGACAACCCAGTTATGATTGGTACTGGAAGTGGGTCTCTTGGAATGGAATGTGCTGTTACTAACTTCTTTAGTCATGGCGATGTAGTAATAGTCTTGGTTACTGGTAAGTATGGGAAGAACTGGTCGGAAATGTGCCAGCGACATGGCCTTGTTGTAGCTGAAGTTTCTGCTCCACCTGGTTCTGCTGCTTCGAAAGCGGAATTATCTGAATTAATGTCTCGTTTTTCGAAAGTCAAGGGAGTATTTATTACCCATGTGGATACGACTACTGGGATTCTAAATCCTATTGAGGAATTTAGACATATTATTAGAACGTCGTATCCTAATACTCTCATTGTGGTTGACGCTATTTGTTCTCTTTTAACAGAACAACTAGTTAGTTCAAACTACGACGTAGTTATAAGTGCGTCCCAGAAGGCGTTATCACTTCCTCCCGGTCTATTTTTTATGACTGCATCTAGGTTGGCTGTGGATGTTGCAAGCCGTACTGAAGAGAGACCGTTTTACTTTGATGTAGTCAAAGAGTACGATAGGACTTTAACTAACACAACTACTTTTACTCCCGCTTCTAACTTGATAATGGCACTCGACGTTGCTCTACGTATTATAGTTGATATTCTTACTCCCACTTTAATTATCGATCGGAGTATGATATTATCTACTTCTTCGAAAGTTACTCTTTCAAAAGCGGGACTTAGTTTGTTTTCTAAAAGTCCTGCTAACGCTATTACCGTAGTTTACCATTCAAATTCTGATTACATTATAAGTAAGCTTGAAGAGTCTGGTATTATTATAGGTTCTGGAGTTAGGGAATTAAAAGGTAAGATTTTTAGGATTATGCACTTTGGTTGGGACACTAAATCAAGGGACCTAGACGAAGTCTTGTCAAGCGTTATTCATTTTGCTGACCCTTATCCATGAGGTAATAGTATGAGGATTACGACGACTGGTCATAGGCCGAAGTACTGGGAGTCAATTAAAGGGGAAAAGAGCGGGTTCTTTCATCAGTTAGATTGGTACATAAATTTTAAAGGGCACGACCATAGCGAGTTGGTGTTTCTTCATGGTTGTGCTCTTGGGGTAGATACATGGTTTGGGGAATATGCAATGAAGAATAATATTGCATTAGAACTTCATCCACCTTTTCCAGTCGATGTGCAAATAGAAAAGGCTAAAATGGATAAAAAAGATATCGTTGAGTTTAGAAAGCAACTTGAATACGCAACTGATATCTTTGTAACGAACCAGAACTTTAGTATGTATGGGTACCAAAAGCGAAACATGGCTTTAGTTGACAATAGTGATGTAGTACTTGGTTGGTACAGGGTTGCGAAAAGTGGTTCTGGTAATTGTATTAATTATGCTAAGTTTAGGGGAGTACCAAATTATAACTTAAGAACTATGGTATTTAGGAGGGCACAATGAGTTTGAGACAATTCATAGATTCTTGTATGGGTGATGGCGATTGTTCAGTTATTCTAGACTTCTTAGATGTAGAACACGAAGTTGGGTCGTACATTCGGTCAAGTTGTGATCATGATGGGCCTATGTTGTTAACTAATCCAAACAGAAGTCACTTTAATGGCTTCACTATTGCTGGTGGGGTCTATGGGTCTAAAAGAAGAATCAAAAGGATTTTTGGGTACGATTCTGGAATATACGGTAGCAAATATGTTGACAAGCCAGATTTTGAAGTTGTAAAGAGGTATGCTAAACTTGCTTTTGCTCCAGAAGGTTTTCTTCTTAATCGGGGTCTTGCTTCAGATGCTCCATGTCAAGAGGTAGTAATAGATCAGGGCGACGTAGACCTTGGTAACTTTCCAGTTTGTACTCATAATGAATACGATAGTGGTGCTTTCATTACTGCTGGAGTTAATGTAGTTGAATGGGTCGCAGGTCAAGTTCAGGGACTTGGTATGCATAGGGTTTGTATTGTTAATCGCAATACTATCTCTTGCCTTGCTCCCATTAATCGACGCATTGGATTTCCGCATTATAAGAAAGCTCCAATTAAGATGGCAGTCGTAATCGGGGCACCTCCAGAGGTTACCCTTGCATCTCAAGCAAAAGTGAATCAGAGGACTAATAAGTACCATATCGCTGACCATATCCGTGGTACTACCGTTCCACTTACTAAGTGTGTTACATCTAAATTACTTGTTCCATCAGAGGCAGAGATAGTTATTGAATGCACGTCTATTCCAGACTCCATTTACGACGACTCTCCTTTTGCTGAATACCCTGGTACTTATTCGTTTCGGAGTAACGCTTGGACAGCCCATGTAGATTGTATTACTACACGTAAAGATTGGATCTACCAAACACTCTTAACTGGTAAACTCCCACAAGAGGACTCTAACCTATGTGCTATTCCAATGGCGGCAGAGGTGTACAAAGTAGCAAAGAATCTTGTTGAAGAGGTTACAGATGTGTCTGCTTTTATTGGGAATAATGTTTTCGACACTATTATATGTGTGAAAAAGAATTCAAATGAAGAAATTAGTAACTTAATTTGGACAATACTTGGCAACAAGTACATTAAGTCTGTAACTGTAATGGATGAGGATTTGAAAGCGAATGAGGAAGACTGGAGGTTTGCTTTTAATACTAGGTATCAACCAGATAGGGACACAACTATAACTGGCCTTGGACTGGGTGCTAGTTTAGACCCTAGTAGTCCTTTGTTTCAAAGCACTAGTAAGATAGCTTTAGACTTTACTATTCCTGTTGGTAAAACAGAATCTGATACTAACATGAATAAGAGAAGGCATTACAAGTGTAATGCTAAGTTTAAAGATTCTGAAAGTGCTGTTTGGGATAGAATTGAAAAGTCTATTTTCCGGAAGAAATTGTAGTCTATTAGGAGGGCAAGAAGATGGAAAATAAAGTATTTTTAGATTTTTTAGGGGAGGTACTTCCGAACTTAGAGGAGTACAGGGCAAAGCAGGTTAACAAGTACTATAGGGAGAAAGAGTTGGAGTGGGGTGGCGATAGTACGAAGATGGAAAAGTACAAGAATCGGGTTCGTGTAGTTGATACTTTTCTTGGTCCGTTAAAGTCTATGCTTACTAAGTATGGTCCCTTCCCAGTCATTACTGATGAAGACCAAAGGGACATAGCATAAACGTAAACATTTTAAGAGAGGGCAAAAAAAAAATGAGAAAGTACTATTATAAAGGGTATGTACCGTTGAAGCAGTACTGCCCAGATGTAGTAGGCGAAGATGGAGTAAGAGGAAAAGCCGGTATCAAATATGCATCTTTACCTCACGAACTCGCTGATAGAAATCAGCCGCGTATACTTGTGCAGGTACCACTTTCTATTGGTAATGAGTTGGGGTGGAACTTGAAGAAGGATTACTTTTATATATCTCGTAGAGATGGAAAGGTAACTACTAAAAGAAAACACGAATACGTGATTCATCGAGTTAGTAGATGTGATGGATACCTGTGGACGAGATACGATAGTACAAAGGATGGTTATGGTAGAATTTATTTTGGGTACTTTGGCGAGAACCTTCCACATTATGGTAAACAAATTGATGTTTATGATTTTACTCTTTCTGCTATCGGGCTTTGGTTTGACCTTCCAGATCCAAACGAGGTCTAAAATCGATGTCAGAAGTTAAACTAAAAGTTAAGTTGTTAGATGTAACAAAGAACCCTGGGCCTCTTGTTGAGTCTATTGCAGAGATTTCTTATCAGACTCAAAGGTTCTTTGAAAGGAAACATCCCAAGTTAATCAAGTTTGGTTCCGGGCGTGTGGTGCCCTACGAAGAGTTCGGGCTGGAAGTAGACCCCGAAATAGGTGAACCTCTTCCAGGGTACGTGAAGGATGATAACTACGTCTCTGAAATCATACCAGCAAGCTGGGAGAATGTGGTAAAGTTCATCCTTGCCATCGGGCACCACACGCCTCTTCAATGTTGCCATGCTACGTTTAAACTTCATGTTACCCGTAAATGTGCTTTGCATTTACTTCGTTATGAGTTTTGTACTTTCAATATGCAGTCTCAGAAGTATAGAAACCAGGGAAGTTTTGAGTATTTGCTTCCAGATTTAGATGACGTCCCCTTTGGTGTACGGAAAACCTTAGGTAACTACATGAAAACAGCACAAGCCACATATGAAGAGTTGAGAAAAACTGGGGTTGATCCGGAATGGTCAAGGGCTGTATACCCCAACAATGTGCTTCAAATCATAACAATGGGCACTAACTTTAGGCAGTGGCGGCATATTTTTGATTGTTTGTGCGATGATGATTACGTTGGGGAAGATCAAGACGTTATGCTTCTAGTACTAGATGTTCTTCAACAAGAGGCTCCAGTTTTCTTTGATGACTTTGTAATTGCAGAAGATAGAAAGTCTGCTAGGAGAAAGGCCAGGAAGTATTCTAGGAATAAGAAAGTAAATTGGACCCTTTCACCGCAACAAAAAGAGGAGTTCGGAATTGAAATTCCTAAAGAGCCGGCAGGTTCTGAAACAGATATTCCGTAAGTTAAAGAAGCTTCTTATAAGATTCTTTAATCTGTACGGGAACATACCACATAGGTAAGGAGGTGTTTCTTGGAATTAAGTGAAAATGCTTTAGAGGTAATAAAGTTTAGATTTCTTGGTCCGGATGAGACCCCAGAACAAATGTTTGAAAGAGTTGCTAGTGCAGTTGCTGCTAGTGGGAGTCAGAACTATCTATTTTGGTATAATAGGTTTTTGGCAGCTTTTCTTAATCTTGACTTCCTACCAAGTACTCCAGGTCTTGCTAACGCTGGGAGACCTATCGGTCAACTTATAGCTTGTTACGTAGTTGGAGTTGAAGATACTGTAGAGTCTATCTTCGATGCAATAAAGTATGCCGCAGTTATTCATAAAAGTGGGGGAGGAACTGGCTTTTCTTTTTCTAATATAAGGCCGAGTGGTAGTGTTGTACTTGAATCTAACGGGGTTGCTAGTGGTCCACTATCGTTTCTTAGGGTCTTTAATGCTGCTACTGCTGAAATGAAACAGGGAGGAGTTCGTCGTGGCGCTAACATGGCTATCTTACGGTGTGATCATCCAGATATATTTGAGTTTATTAATGCTAAGAACGTTGAGGGATACTTATCAAACTTTAATCTAAGCGTCGATATTACAGATGAGTTTATGGAATGTTTGGCAGCGAAGGATAATTTTGATCTTAGATGGGATGGCAATGTAGTTCGAACTGTTAGAGCGGAGGACTTGTGGCGTGACATAGTTGCTGGTGCTTGGAAGAATGGAGAACCTGGAATTGTGTTTATGGATCGTATAAATGATATGAATGAGTTGAAAATGGTTGAGACTCTTTCTGCTTGTAACCCTTGCGCAGAACAACCTTTGCCTGACTGGGGATCTTGTAACTTGGGTTCTATTAACTTGTCTAACTTTACTGTTGGTAGATCTGTAGAATGGGGTAGGTTAAAAGAAGTAGTAGAGACTGCGGTGAGGTTTTTAGATAATGTTATAGACGCTACGAGTTATCCGCTCAAAGAAATAGAGAAAGAAGCAAAATCGAAAAGGCGTATTGGACTTGGTATTATGGGTCTTGCGGATATGTTAATAAAACTTGAGCTAGATTATGGTGACGTAAAAGGTCGGGCTGTTGCATCAAGTGTAATGAAGTTTATTACTACTGAGGCTGTTAAATATAGTGAGGAACTTAGTAAGAAAGAGGGAGTACCGCCTTTACTGGATACTGTTTGTATTCAAAGAAGAAATGGGTTGATTACTACTATAGCTCCGACTGGGTCGATGAGTATAATAGCAAATTGTTCTAGTGGGTGTGAACCAGTTTTCGCTTTTAAGTATACGAAGAGGTGTATTGAAAGTACAATCGAAGTAGTCCATCCACTTGCTAAAGAGTACTTTGATCGTGGAGAGGAACTTCCTTTCTACTTTGTTACTGCAGAAGATGTCCCAATGAAAGACCATATAAAAATGCAGGCTGCTTTACAACAGTACGTTCATTCTGGAATTTCGAAGACTATAAATGCACCCGAAAGTACTACTATTGAAGAAGTATCTGATGCTTTTTTAGAGTGTTACAGGGCTGGGTGTAAATCTATTGCTTTTTATCGTAAAGGTTCTCGTATACTCGAAAGTCAATACGAACAGGAAAAGGTAGCGAAACCTGTAGATACTGTATACGAAGATAGACCTAGAATTTTGTTTGGGTTTACGGAAAAGATAGCAACGTCTAAGGGTAACTTATACGTTACAGTTAATGAAAGCGACGATAAAAAGCCAGTCGAGGTTTTCCTTTCAATTGGAAAGTCTGGTAAAACAGACGCTGCTTATTCTGAAGCCCTTGGTCGTATAATTACCCTTGGTCTTAGATCTGGTCTTAATGTTGAGAAGATTGTGAAGCATCTTAAAGGTATTAGTGGTGACGACCAGGTTTGGGATAATGGAGTAGCGATTAAGTCTATACCAGATGCCGTCGGGCAACTACTTGAAAGGGTTTACGTAGCTAAATCAGACAGTCCAAAGGCAACACAAGTTGAACGCCTTTCAGAATGTTGTCCTTCTTGTGGTGCTGAGGATACTTTAATACCCCAAGAGGGGTGTGTTGTTTGCACTTCGTGTGGGTGGGACAAATGCCTATAAGTATACGCGACATGACTATAGGCGAGATCCGGTCGGCTTATCGTAAAGACCTACAGCTTAACAGGTATCGACTAGAAGTAGCGTCAGAAGAACAGGCTACGAAGTTTGAGAAGTGGTATTCTGTAACAGAAGATGTTGCTGCAGATATCGAAGATAAAAAAGCGTATTTAGCAGAAGTTAAAGCAAGGGTGGAAGTTGAGATTCGTAGTCTACCTAAACAAGATTTAGAAAAAAAATACCATGTTACGGATCTTAAAGAGAGTGTGGTTAAATCTCTTGTTGAATTGAATCCTACCGTACAGAAAGTTTCAAAGGAACTTCGTAAGTTAAAATTACTTCATAATAAGTTAAAGGGAGCAGTTGAGTCTGGTAGACAAAGAAAGTCTATGATTAGAGTTCTAGCAGATTTATATCAAGCAAACTACTGGGACAAAACTAAGATAAAGCAGACTGGTATTGATAGTATAAGAAGAGATAAAAAGGGTGGAGGAGTCTGATGAAATTTAAAGACTGTTTTGTTGGAGAGGATGGGAATGTTTGGAGGGCTTCGTCTTTGATTAAAGCCTCGAAAGACTTTGTAGTTTTTTCATTTGATGTGAGTAGTGTTGACCAAAGTGAAATACTAAGGTGGAAGCTAGTTAACCTACACGATTATCTTAATCACTCCAGGAGGGTCTATGATGCTAACTTAACAACTCCTATTATTTTGAGATCAGATGGATATATTATGAATGGGTGGCATAGAGTAATTAAAGCCTTGTACTTAAAGGTAAAGTATTTACCAGCAAAACAGTTTAAGGTAGATTTAGAACCAGACTTTTCAGTGGAGGACAGTTGCAGTGAAGAGGAAAGCATCTAAAAAAGAAGGTATATCAATTCTTAAAAGAACATCTGTTGTTACTGACTACTTAAGTACTGGGTCTACACCCCTTGACTTGTCTGTTAGTTGTAATAAGTCTAACTATGGTGGTATTCCATCTGGTAGGATAACTGAGTTCTCTGGGGGTGGAGCGACTGGTAAAACGTATATATGTGGTGAGTTGTGTGGCGACGCTTTAAGAAAGGGATATGATCTTGTAGTAGTAGATGATATAGAAAGGAGATGGGACTTGAGTCGTATTGATACTTTTGGCTTGTCGTTGTCAGACAAAAGGTTTGTTTATTTAGATCCTGGTAGTTCTACTATTGAAGGGTGCTTTGAAACTATGTTTCAGAAGTTAGACAAGTTAAAGTCTGGGGAGAAATGCTTGTATATAGTCGATCCCATAGCAGCGTTGTATAGTAGGGTTGAAGTAGAAGCATCTGATAAAATGGGTCAAGCAAAAGCAAAAGCGCTTCAAAAGAATATGAGGTATTTAAGGGATAGGGTGTACAGTGGCAGCGGAACGGCAGTTGTGTTTTCAAATCAGTTAATTGACGCTGTTGGTAAGTCGTTTGGCCCGAAGAAAATTGTACCTGGTGGTAATGCTATGATTCATTGGCCGTCTGTTAGAGTTAGGTTTTCTGTGCCAAAGCAGGGAAAGATAACTGATACAGATTCTCCTGCTGGGAAGGAGATAACTAAGGTTGTTGGAATCCGGATACATGGCCGTGTTGAAAAGAATAGTGAAGACGACGCTTTTAGAGAATCAGATTTTTCTATTCAGTATGGTCATGGAATAGATGACATTCTTGACTGCGCGTTGTGGTTAAAAACTTATACTACTGGTTTAGATGTTGACGGTAAAGATAGTAAGTGGTTTGGACTTTATGATCATAGCCCGGTCTACACGCTGAGGAAGTTTATTGGGTTTGTTGAAAGGAATGATTTGGAAGAAGATTTATTAGACCTAACTTGTAGTCTTTATAGGAAAGTGTACAAAACGAAGGTTAGGAAAGGCAGGTATAGAAGAGATGAAGCGGAAAGCAATGGCGAGTAAGCGTGATCGGCAAGTTAAAGTCGTTAAGCGTAATAGAAAGCGTGGGCGGCGTAACGAAAAAGTTACTGCAGAAGCTATGGGGTTCGATCTTAAAGGTTTATATGGTGGTGAGGATGCAAAGAGTGAAAGTTTTAGTGCAGAGTATAAGGACAGGAAGAAGTTCGTTGGGTTTGGTTGGATGGAACAAGCAATTAGAAATTGCCCAAGTGGCAAGATTCCCTTAGTAGTTATACATATAACTCACCAAAGAAGGTCAAAGGATTTAGTCATGATGAGACTTAGTGATTGGGTTGACTGGTATGGTAAGATAGGTGATGCTTAAACGTTTAAAAATAGCGTACTTCCAATCTTGGGAGGAAGGTGAGTTTGTTCTTCATCCGGGACTTAACGTTATAATTGGTGAGAGCGATAAAGGAAAGAGTTCTGTAGGTCGGGCCTTTACTTGGTTCCTAAAAAATTCACTTCAAGACTTTAGTTTTCGTTCTACTTTTGCTGATAAAAAGGATGTTACTAAGTTCGTTGTTGAAGATGACAAAGGTAATGTTTTTTCAAGGGAAAGAGTTCCTGGTACAGCAAGTCAGAATAATAGATACAGACTTAATCGTAAAGTCTTCAAAGCAGTTGGAAAGGGCGTGCCAAAAGAAATTAGCGATGCTGTAAACTTATCTGAATATAACGTCCAACTACAACATGACAGGTACTTTTTGTTACAGGATACTCCAGCGGCTGCTGCTAAGGTTTTAAATTCTGTTACAGGACTCGAATCGATAGACTTTCTTCTTTCTCATATTAATAGTACCGATAGGACTGCTGATGCTGGGATTAGAACTAGAAAAAAAGAAATAGTAGAATTAAAAGCAGAGGCAAACAGATACAAGAACGTTGACGAACATGTAAAGGCTGTTGGTCTCTTGGAAACGTATCTTAATCAACGCGCTGTTTATAGAAGAGAGAGAACGGACATATATCAGTTACGTGACGACTACTTTATCCTTCAGGCTGAGTTGAATAGGTATGCCATGCTTGATGAAGTCGAAGAAAAGACTGGCGATTTATTTCAACTTGCAGACGATGTAATGAATGACCTTGCTACGCGAAATATGATTATTGAATTAATTGGCAACTTTGAATCTATAGGACTTGAGATCGAGAAGTGTAATGAAGGGATTGAAGCAAAGGAAATTCTAGATGAACTAGCTCTAGAGATTCGTAAGCAGAAGAAGGTCAGGGTTAGTAGAGAGGAGTTTGGTAGGTTAATAAATGAGCATGGCGCTCTTTCTGCTGAGATAACAGGTTTAAATAGAGAGATAGAAGTATTGGAAAAGCAATATAAAAAGGAAATGGGTTCTGGAATTTGCCCACTATGTCTACGTAGCATATGAAAGCCATAGTGCTCATAGGGTTGTTTGTGTTGTTGCCTGGTTGTAGTATCCTTCGCGGTAGTCTAATGGATAGTGGGAGTAGTCCATATCTTAATAGGTATAGGAGTTGTTCATGCTATTCGTATCAGTATTATCCCCATCTACATACTAAAGAATGCAGGTAGCATTATGAGATTCTTATGTACTGGTGATTGGCAGTTAAGGTTTCAACGGCCAAGAAGTCGTATAGATATCGATTATGCTTTAGCACAAGAAAAGAAAGTTGAATGGTTGTTGGCTACTGCAGTAGACGAGGGTTGTGCGTATTTACTTCAACCTGGTGACTTCTTTGATAGTTGCCATCCCTCTTTTGACACTATGAGAAGGTACATAGAGTTGTTTAAGAGATATGAAGTAAAGATTTTGTGCGTCAGGGGTCAACACGATCTTAGATATCAGTCAACTAATATTGACAATATTCCTCTAGCGGTTTTAGAAGCAGCGGGAGTTGTAGAAGTTGCTAGTAGAAATGGTATATGTGTTCGGGGTAGAGATCCTAGTGCTCATGCTCCAATCGTTATTTATGGGTGTTCGTGGGGTGACGACGTATTCTATGTCGATGTCGACTCTGCTGATGATACTATTAACGTACTTCTTATCCATAAGATGGTTACTGCAGATACTAACCTTCAATGGCCAGGTCAAACTGACTTTGTAACTGCTTCGTCTTTGTTGGAAGAGAATAGCTACGATCTTGTTGTATGTGGAGACAATCATAAGTCACTTATTTTTAAAGATTCGTCTAGCCGGTATGTTGTAAATTGTGGTAGCTTGATGAGAGCAAATATTGATCAAGTTGACCATAAACCAGTCTCGTACATTTACGAATCAGATTCTAGGTCTATTGTAAGAAGAAGGCTTACTAATATAGCTCCAGCTGAGGCGGTATTTGCTATTGACTACGCAGAGCGTGAGTTGGAAAAGAAAAAAGATCTTGACTTGTTTATACGTTCAATTTCAAAATCGAAAAAAGTCGGGGTAGATTTTTTGAAAAACTTGTATACTAGATTAGACCAAATGAAAGTACCAAAAGGTGTAAGGAAGATAATTGATGATGGAGTAAAGAAGTTTGGGGAACTTGAAGGAGACGGTTGGTAATGAGAACTATGGATTCAGATGAGCTTGAGTTGGAAAGGAAACTTCGCCGGGTTAATAAGCTGAGGGCTACTTTAGAAGAGAGAAGGGAAAAGAAGCTTGTTGCTACTGGGAAGCAAGAGAATGTTTTAGAGAGACTTAGAAGGGAGTACAAGTGTAAGAGTATCGAGGCTTCTAAAAGTAGGTGTAAAAATATTGACGAGCGGGTTGCCCTAAGAAACAGAAGAATAGATAAGATATTTAGTGAGTTGGAAGAAGAATATGACCTCTAGTAACAAAGTTTATAGTATGAATTCAGACGTTCTTGCTTCTAGTAATAAATTCTTAGAAGCTAGGGATGCGGTACTTAAGGCTAAAGTAAAAAGGGAATCTTTGTTAGAAGAGATAGATGCAAAAGAAAGAGAGATAAAGGATTTGGAAAAGGTAATTAGTGATGCTGGAAAAGCCAGAGTCATCGTACAAAAGGTTGCCAGTGAAACTCAAAGTGTTGTTGAATACCATATATCTGGTGTTGTGGGTTTAGCAGAATCTGCTATATTTGACGATCCTTATGGGGTTGAGTTAGACTTTGTTGAAAGGCGTAATGTAACTGAGTGCGACTTTTACTTCACGAAGGGTTTTGATAGGTTTAATCCAATGTCTAGTGCTGGAGGTGGACCTCTTGACGTTGCATCGTTTGGGATTTTTATTGCTATATGGAGTTTTGGTCGTACTCGTCCTTTTTTGTTATTAGATGAGCCTTTTAAGTATGTTTCATCTAATCTTCAAGGAAGATGTTCTGAAATGATTAAGCAAATAACACTAGACCATAATCTCCAGATACTAATGATATCTCACTTACCACATATGATAGATAGTGCAGATAAGGTGTTTGAAGTTACGCAAGATAAACATGGTGTTAGTGATGTAAGAGAGGTTAGGTAACATGCAAACTAAAGTATGTAATATTAAAATGGACAAATATGCTAAGGGTGTCTACATTGGACGTGGTCCACGAAAATACAAGCACTACGGTAACCCGTTTAGAATAGGGCGTGATGGTAGTAGAGCTGATGTGATAAAGAAATTTGAGGAGTGGCTAGATGGAAAGCATCCCGAAGTCGCGCCTCAAAGAAGGAAATGGGTTTTAGAAAACGAGCATCTTCTAAAGAATAGAACTTTACTATGTCACTGTGCTCCAGAACCTTGCCATGGTGACGTTTATGTTAAACGATCGGGAGTTTAGTTGTGCTGCGAGTAGTGGAAGTGGCAAGTCAAGAATATTCTGCTGCTGTTCTTATCCAGGGCGGGGGAATTTATCAAATGAGTGGATTGGCAAGCTCCAACACATTCACGTAAACTATCGGTTGAGCGGGCGAAAGATACCGACTTGCCTTTCCACTTTTAATTTAATTAAGGGGCAAACGATGAACTCTAAAAGAAATCCTTCTGGGTTATATCCAGAATGTATGTCTTTTTAGTCAGATTCCTGTTAATGGAGAGGTATCATGGTTGGTTCTCATAGTGAACATATTCTAAGTTTTGGGAAGTATGGTCTTGGTAAGTCAGGTGAGCGGTGTTTAGCAGCAGTCCCGAATACTTATTTAAACTGGTTGCTAGATCAAGATTTTTTTGTTGACTCTCATCGGGACTTTGAAGCAGTAAATGATGAATGTGAATGGCGTAAAAGCCAAAGTGTTTATGTGGAGGATTAAAATGTCTTCAAATAAAAGGAATAAGTGGATGAGGGGGTTGAATAAGAAGTTAGTAGCTAGGTTAGTAGAACGTAACGTGGTTGTTGCTTTTGAGATTGATTATGGAGTTTCGGTTACCTGTTACCTTAGGAGCAGAGTTGGTGGTAACTACACAATTGCTAGCGGATTTGCTATTTGTAGTACTACTGAAAAATTTGAAGAGTCTGCCGGGAAGAATAAAGCCGCTGGTCGTGCTTTAAAGGCTCTTATTAACCAAACTCACGGGGAAGTTGTACGAAGTCACTGGGATGACTTTCCTAAGAGTTGGAGTAAGCGTCAAATAGATAGAGTTCTTAAATCTGGGACTTTATACAAAAGTTGGTATCGCGCAGGTACTGGTACATGATTCCTTTAGCAAAACCTAATATAAATACGCAGCGTGTTCTGCTTGACTTGATGACTGTCTTGACTTCTGGATGGTGGACTATGGGTGAATACACTAAGAATCTCGAAAAAGAGTTCGCAGAGTACGTTGGGGCTAAATATGCTATTGCTACTAATAGTTGTTCTATGTCTTTGTTTTTGAGCCTGATAGTTTTAGATGTTAGAGATCATTATGTCTACACAAGCCCTTTAACGTTTTGTTCTACTATTAACTCTGCTATCCACGCTGGTGCTAGGGGAGTTTTCCTGGCTGACATCAACTTTGATACTCAATGTATGAACCCGAGTAACATTTTCCCTAAACCAGGTCCTGACGATGTTTTACTTCCAGTCCACTTTGCTGGCTTTCCTTGTAACATGAATGAGTTTGTTGAGTTAAGTAAAGAGACTGGAGCTAGGATAGTAGAAGATTGTGCTCATGCGGTAGAGACTCAGTTTCATAGGCAACATGTCGGGACGTTTGGGGACATGGGATGTTACTCTTTTAATCCTACTAAAAATATTGCTGCTCCAGAGATGGGTATGATAGTTACGAACGATGAAGAGAAAGCAGAAAAGTTGAGGAGGTTACGTATTCATGGGATGGACGCTGAGGCTTCAGAGAGGGTTAACAGTAATGGCACTTATAGTCTTGTTGATTGCGGTTATAAAGCTAATTGCACTGATTTTGAGGCGGTAGTCGCTTTGTCTCAACTAAGGAACGTTGAAGCTAACTGGGAGGCTAGAAAGTACATTTGGAATCAATATAATCTTGCCTTTAAGAATTTCTGTAATCGTGAAATTTTTAATGGAATCTATCCTGGAATTAGACCATCTTTGAATCCTAATGTTGGGTACGTTCATGGATATCATCTGTACACAATCTGCCTTGGTAACCGTGACGACTTTATTGCTAAAATGCGGGAAAAACAGGTTTATTGTGGCATTCATTATAAGCCAGTTAATTTACATCCTTGTTATCGGAACTTGGGGTGGCACTCCGGAATGTTTAATAATGCAGAATGGATTGGAAAACGTACTGTTAGTCTTCCTTTAGGACCAGGTATGACGACTAAAGATGTTAACCATGTCGTATCTGCTACTAAAGAACTTCTAGAGACTGGAGATTACTTATTATGACTTTATATGTCGTGCTGAGACCCATTGATGAAGAAGACTTACTAACTCTATTTAAGTGGCGAAATGATCCACTTATTATGTCGAGGACTAGGCAGTGGAGGGAACTTTCTTGGAAAGAGCATAAGAGTTGGTTTGATAATTTAGATCTTGATAAAAACTTGATGTATGGAATTGTCTCTTCTAGGTCTGATATTAATGAGCATGCTGAACTGGTTGGGGTCTGCGGTTTGTGTTACATTGATCTTATCAACAGGAGCGCCGAAGTTAGTATTTACATTGGAGATTCTTTCAGAAGGAGAACTGGAATTGGGAGTGAGGTATTGAGGTACTTGAAAATAAAAGCCTTTGACGTTTTAGGGCTTCATCGTATATATGCTGAAATATATGCTTTTAATGTGCCAGGTATTCGCTTATTTGAAGGATGTAGCTTTAAATGTGAAGCTACTATTTCAGACACTGTTTATATGGAGGGTGGTTGGTTTAGTAGTAAATTTTATACATACAAAGAGGATGATTGGCGATGACAACTAATAATTCGTTAGTCTTTGTTGAGGACTTTAGTGTAGAGGTTGAACCACTTCTAGCTGGTTTGGATGGGAATCTTCAACTTGTCGCTTTGTCTCCACTGGCTATGTACGAGTTAGATGAACTAGGGCTTACCTACAAGATTCCGGAAGACTATTTAGTATGGGAAGAAACAGATAAGTATACTTCTAGTTTTGAGAACTGGCTTAACCTTGTAGAGTCTACTACTGCAAGGTTGTACCCAGAAGTTTCTTCTTTCTACATCCCAATGTCTACTTACTGTGTTGCTGTACTAAAAGGGATGGTTGACTCTTTTGTTAGAAAAGCAGTACAGTTTGAGCGTATTTTAAAAGAAGAGAATCCAAGTAAAATTTATTACTTCGCTAATAGAAATAAAAGTGGACAACCAAACGACGAACTCCTGTTTTTTCAGAGATCTATTTTTTATAGAATTGCGGAGTCTATTGAGGCTACTTTAATTCATGTTCCGGATGTTGGTATTAAGAAGGTTACTAGCTGGAGGGATATAGGATTTATAAGGAATGTTTACGATTGGTTTAGGTACTGTAGGTTTATCTGGTTCGGGAAGCCTAGTGGTTGGACGTATTTGTTTGCTAGTACAATGGCGACGTTAAGAGATATGAAGTTTCAATTTCGCAAGTGTAAGGTCGTTCCAATCGTTGATGTAATAGTAAATCGTACTGGTTCCTTTCACTGGGATGTAGATAGCTTATGTAGTAACTTATCTGATTTTTGCGGCGTTGATTTAGAGTTAGTTCAGGTAGTAGTAGGTCCACAGCTAGACCACTATCTGAAATGTGTTGTTCCAAAGATTGTTGAGCATTCCAAATTTTATTTTGAATATTTAAAGAAATTTCCACGCTATAAGACTGCTGTTATTTTTACGAGGCGTAATAGGCTTTACCAGTATGGGTTGTTAATCGCTGCCAAACAACTTGGTATACCTACGTATTACGTAAAGCATGGTTGGGAAGGGTATAACTCTTGGATTACAGATTGGAGAAGGCTAAAAGTTTACGATCACTTTGTTGCGAGCAGAGAAGGTGAGCGGAAATTTTTTAGAAAACACGCGGCTGAAAATGGATTTAAATGTGAAGTTCTTTAAAGGAGAATTTTATGGCTTTAACTGGAAAGTGGACTGCTAGTAGTTTTAAGTACATTGATAAGAGTGGTAATAGTATTGTTGAAGATGAAAGTGGTAATGGTAATCATGCTCGTGGATTTAATGTAACTCCAGTCTATCTACATGATAGTAGGGGCAAGCCTTTAGGTAATAAAGAAAACGAGACTGAGCAGGCAATTGATACGGCTGCGTATTCTGTTGGTACTAGGGAGTCCTTTGAACAACGTAAATGGGAAGTTGATGATGAAACTATCGGGCTTGGTTTTAATGGCCACTCGTTTATGAAGATTTTGAATGATGATGCTATTAATCTTAGTAAGTTTACGTTGTGCGTTTCTGTAGGTCTTTACAATCCAAGTAAATCCCAATATATAATTGACAAACGTAATGGTCAATGGTACCGGAATTATTGTATGCTTTACGCTTCGCCTAGTTTTCCACATTTAAGAGATGGAATGAATGATTCTAGTTGGTTTTTAGTTGACATTGGTGATGGTAGTTGGATGGACGATGATTTTCATAATGGAGTTTTCTTTAGTATCGATAGAGTACCTTCTCTTACTATGTTTGATTTTGTTGCTACGTTTGATGGGAATTTTCTAGTTTTTTGGCTTGAAGACAAAGTTGTTGGTTTTAGAGAGAAATTAAAAATTGGAGACATTACTGGTAGTGGTGATTTAGTAGTTGGAGATGCTGGTTTTCCACATACTGTTGGTCAATGGCCTGTTGGGAACTCTCATACTTTATATGGAAAGATAGATAAAATTGAAATTTACGACACTGTCGAAAGGGTTGTAACGCAAGAGAGTTTAATGATGGAGGACAGTATAACTATTGAACCTTTTAAGAAACCTAAAGATCGGGAGAATTAAATGGCAAGGATTATTGGTCGTACGGAATTTACTGGGGAAAATTTTGTAATAATACCAAATTCAGATTCTCTAGATTTAGATAAGTGGTCAATTGTAGTAAAGTTTCAGTTGGGTAAGCTAGACAATGGGTGTTTTATTTTTGATAAACGTAATGGGCAGTGGCATCGCAACTACTGTTTTGGTTATATTACTCCTGAATGGTTTAAACACCACCCTACAGATATGACTGTTGGTTGTTATTTCTTTGTTGATGTAGGAGATGGTAGTCAAGTACAAGATGAATTTACTAATGGGGTTGGGGTAACTGTGCCATTTGTAAATCCTAGAGTTTCTTACGAGGCTTGTATGAAGTATGATGGAAAGGTCTTATCTCTTTCCGTCGATTATACTGGAGTAGTTGAGTTTAATAGTAGGGAATTGAATCTTGGGAGTGTAAAAGGTAATGGGAACTTAGTAATTGGGAGTATGGGAGAGCCCCATCTTGAAGCTTTTCCACAATATGGTTTGGGGAGGTTTACTGGAGTAATTGAGTCGTTAGACATTTCAGAACTATAAAGGATGGTTAGATGAAGGGTAAGCCTGGTACATCTTGGGGTCCTGAATACCCAGTGAATTTGATGCGATCGTCTAGGGGTTGGTTAGCGGTCGACTATAGTAATAGACTACCTGTTATTGTGAAAGTGTTTAAACCAAAGAGTACCCTAGATGTAACTTTTATGATGGACGAGTTAACCTTATTAAACTATGGTACTTTAGAGTTAGATCCGGAAGTTAGAGAGGAGATGGACAATGTGTCCTAGTAAAATGATAGTAATAGTTGACTATAAAGCCGGCAATATTAAATCAGTTTTTAATGCTTTTAAAAAGATAGGGCAGGACCCTGTAGTAAGTAACTCTTACCAGGTACTTGAAGAGGCAGACGCTATAGTTATCCCTGGTGTTGGAGCGTTTGGTGAAGGAATGAAGTCCTTAAAAGAAGCAGGTCTTATTGAGTGTTTGAATGAGCAAGTTATAGGCAAGAAAAAACCGTTCCTTGGAATATGTCTTGGTATGCAGTTGTTAGCCGACTGCAGTTTGGAAATGGGAGAACACGAAGGCCTTGGCTGGATAGGTGGAACGGTTAAGTTAATAGAGACTGGTAGTACTGGCTTGAGGGTACCACATATTGGTTGGAATGATGTTGATTTTGAAAAAGGTAATGTTTTGTTTGATGGATTTGTTGAAGATCCAGTTTTCTACTTTGCTCATAGTTATTACTTTGAGGTAACGAATCGTGATTATGTTTCGTCATGTTGTACTCACGGAATTACATTTAGTAGTAGCGTCCAGAAAGACAACATTTTCGGAGTTCAATTTCATCCAGAAAAGAGCCAATCTATAGGGTTAAAGGTCTTAGAAAATTTTGTTAAAGAAGCGATTAATAGCAGTGGTACTTGTTCGGGATAGGCAAGTAGTTCAAAGTGTAAAGTTTAAGCACACTAACGTTATCCATTGGAATGTTGCTACTGCTGTTACTTTCTTTAATGAGTGGGCGGTTGATGAAATAATCTTGCTCGATGTTAGTAGAAATCGAGATGAATATGGTTTTTACTTCGTAATTGAGGACTTATCTACTAAGTGTTTTGTACCTTTAACCGTTGGTGGGTGGATAACAAATATCGAAGAAGCAAAGAGTAGGTTCGATCTAGGAGCAGATAAGATAGTTATTAACAGTGAAGCATTTCGGCGGCCAGAATTTATTAAAGAGTGTGCTAAGGCTTTTGGTAGCCAATGTGTAGTTGTTTCAATAGACGTTAAACGGTACCCGCATTGGAAGAGTGACGGCTATCTTGTTTGTACAGATAGGGGTAGAGAACTTAGAATTTGGCATCCAGTTGACTGGGCTATGGAATGTCAAAAGCTTGGAGCGGGAGAAATATTTTTGAATTGCATTGATAATGACGGGAACCGTAAAGGTTACAACTTAGGTTTGTTGGAAAGAGTTTCCAAGGCAGTAACTATTCCAGTAATAGCAATGGGTGGTGTATTGGAATGGAAACATCTTGTCGATGGAATAGTAAAAGGTGGTGCTGACGCTGTTGCTGCTGCTAATATATTCCATTATAAAGAGCAAAGTACAAAGAAGGCCAAAAAGTATATGAGAGAGCATGGTATAGACGTCCGTTAGGTAAGGGAAGTGATGGTCTGTAAAATCTGTTACAAGGAAAAAGCTACTTTACCAGATAGAAATAAACCGTGGTCAAAAAGAAAAGAGATTTGCTCAAAATGTCATCAAGACAGATTAAAGTCTGACTTAAAGGTTATTATTAAGGACAATATAAAGCGTAGTGTGAAGGAGAGCTAATGAACTATTGTAAGAGGTGTTTATATCCAGAAAATGCAAAACCTACTATCATCTTTGATGAGCAGGGAGTATGTAGTGGTTGTCGTTACCACGAGTCAAGGCAGACCATAGACTGGTCTGAGAGGGAAAAACTACTACGTGAAATCCTTGCTGAATATAAACAGAAAGCAAAAGAAGCTGGTAACCCTTACGATTGTATTATTCCAGTCAGCGGTGGAAAGGACAGCCATTATCAAGTTTACTTGATGAAAGTAGTCTACGGGATGAATCCCTTGCTAGTTACATACAACCATACTTTTAATACAAAGCTAGGTTTAAGGAACCTTAATAATATAGTGGAGAAGTTTGGAGTTGATTTGATTAGATTTACTGCTAATACAGAATCTGTTAGAAAGATATCTAGGTATATGGTGAAGACAGTAGGTGACATTACCTGGCATTATCATGCTGGTATTAGAACTTTTCCTTTTCAAGTGTCAGTCAAGTGGAACATTCCACTTGTAATATGGGGGGAACACGGCTTCGCTGAAATTGTTGGGTTGGTTTCCCTTGAAGACATGGTAGAGTTTACTAAGTGGACAAGGCAAGAACATGATATGAGGGGATACGAACCAGAAGACTTAATTAATGAGGAGAGTGGAATAACTAGTTTAGACGTAGCTCCCTACGTTTTTCCGACAGAAGAACAAATATCCGAGACTGGGATGAGAGGAATTTACTTGAGCAACTTTATGTACTGGGACGCTTTGGAACAAGCAAAGGAAATGGTCCACCGCTATGACTTTGGTTTACGAGAAGTTCCAAATGAAAGGTCTTTCGTTTTGCATGCCAAGAGTGATGACCACGCTAATGACGTTCATGACTACCTGAAGTATTTGAAGTTTGGATATGGAAGAGCGACTGACGATGCTACTACAGAAATAAGGCATGGGCGTATGACAAGAGAAGAAGGTACACAATTAGTTAGCGAGTACGACTCTGTGAGACCTTCTACTTTGCAATCGTATTTGGATTTTATGGGAATTACGGAACAGACTTTTCTAGACTGGGTTGAGCCTATGAGAGATTTGAATATATGGGAAAAACATAAGTCTACTGAGATGTGGGTGGTAAAGGATTCTATTGTACTAGATGATAGAGAAGTCGATGATGCTCGTCTGCTTCTAGTTCGTCCAGAAGACAGGACATTTGGTAGTAATAATAAGCGGTTTTTTTGTAGGGATAAGTCTAAACATATAGAATATTCTCCTATTACTTTATAAGGATTGGAAAATGAAATACTGTAAGAAGTGCGTTATGCCAGACACTAGACCTCATATAGTCTTTAATGAAGATGGAGTATGTGATGCTTGCGTTTCTGCTGAGGGTAAAAGTAAAGACATAGACTGGTTTACTAGGTACTCAGAGCTTGAATCCTTGTTGAGGAGGTACCGTTTAAAGAGTTCGACTGAGTATGATTGTATCGTGCCAGTTAGTGGTGGAAAAGATAGCCACTATCAAACATGGATTTTGAAGCACGAGTTTAATATGAGCCCGCTAGCTGTTACTTTTGCTCAATGTGCTATGACGCCTTTAGGTCAAAGTAATCTCGATTCATTAAGAGAGATAGGTGTTGACCATATATTGTTTACTCCAGACCCTATCATATACAGGAAGTTAGCAAGGGAAGGTTTAAAGAGAGTTGGAGATTCTTGCTGGCCGTGTCACGTTGGGATCTTTACCGTTCCAGTTCAAGTAGCAGTTAAGTTTAATATTCCGTTGATAGTATGGGGAGAGAATGGGCAACAAGAATATGGTGGTCCTGCGTGGCATAGAGATGAAAGTGTACTTGACAGGAGGTGGGTAGAGGAGTTTTGTTTGTTAGGAAATAGAGTGGATGCTATGACTACAGTTGAGGGGATAACTCTCTCAGATCTTAAACCTTATATTTATCCATCCGACAAAGACATAAAGAAAGTTGGAGTTACTGGAATCTACCTTGGTTATTTTATGAAGTGGGATGCAAGGGAACAAATCCAATTCATAAAAGAGAAGACAAATTTTAATACCAGTCCTTCTCCTACTGTTGGTACTTACACAGACTTTGAGAATCTAGATGGGAAGTGGTATGGTTTTCATGATTGGTTAATGTATCTGAAGTATGGTTTTGGTCGTGCTACTAGTCATGCTTGTATAGATATAAGAAATAGAAGGTTAACGAGGGAAAGAGCTGTCGTACTAGTAAATAATAACGAGGGAAAGTTCCCGAAAGAGTACTTTAAAGAATTTTTGGACTTTATTTGGATGAGTGAAGATGAGTTCGACGAAGTCTGCGAGTTGTTTGCTAACAAAAGTATATTCGAGAAAGACAGTAAGGGCCACCTGGTAAAGAGAAAAGAGGCAGTGCTTTGTTGAAGGTTAGACTTATTCCTTTAGTATTGTTTAACGATTGGAAGATGGTGAAGACTATACAGTTTTCAGATATTCGTAACTATGGTAGTCCAGTAGCTGCCGCAAAAACTTACGATGCTCAAAGGGTTGATGAAATAATGTACCTTGACATAAGAGCAACTGAAGATGGTAGGGAGCCAAACTATCAGGCAGTTTCTGATATAGTAGGTGAATGCTTTTGCCCAGTAGCTGTAGGCGGTGGAATAAGTACAGCTAGTCATGTTAAGCAACTACTTTCGGCTGGAGCAGATAAAGTCGTAATTAATACTGCGGTTGTTGAAAACCCGATGCTGATATCTGAAATATCTAAGGTTTTTGGAAGTCAATGTATAGTTGTATCAATAGATGTATATGAAGGTTGGATGGTACATACTTGTTCTGGTACAGTTTGGACTCATCTCGATGCAGTCTCTTGGGCTTCTGCTTGCGAGTGTTTAGGCGCTGGAGAAATTCTTCTTAATTCTGTTAGTAGAGATGGTACGGAAGATGGGTACGATCTTAAGCTGTTAGAAGCGGTTGTAGCGAAAGTGAACATTCCAGTCATAATTGCTGGTGGTGCGGGGAAGCCGCAAGATTTAGTTGACGCGGTAAATGCTGGTGCGTCTGCTGTCGCTGCTGGTAGTCTTTTCTTGTATACTGAACATAGTCCTATAAGTGCTAGAAAGTATATGGAGATGAGTGGGTTAAATGTTAGAAAGTATAGTGGGGGGATAGGGTGATTAAGAAGGCCTCTACGTGGAGGAGAACCTGGTACTTTAAGGTTTGCTGGGTTAAGGGAAAGTTACATCGTCTTCTCCAAAAGGTTTTTCCATTGTGTGATGGTTTTAAAGGGCCGTGTTTTAAGCTTGGAGAGAGGAGGAGGCAGCGTACGGCTTATCATGAGGATGACCTTAACTGGGTTTTTCTGTGCGATAAGTGTGCGGAAATAAATCAGGAACATTGGGATGAAATGTGGTCTGAATACTATAGCCAAGTTATTTAAAAGGGAGTACGTTAAATGAAAATTGATGAGAGAGCATGGAAGACGTGGGGTGAGTTTAATCGAACTATAGACAAGAAGAGAATTATTTTCTTTGGTTATTCCTTAGACTGGATTGGAAAAACGTTAAGAAAGAGTAACCTAACTATTTCGTCTATCGTTGATAATAGCCAGAACTTCCAAGGTACCGATAGCGTGTATGGGGTTAAGATCTTGGCGACAAAAAACTTATTACATAAACGTGATGATGAGTATATTGTCATAACGTCTTTGTCTTTTGAAAGTATTTATAGGGAGCTCATCCATACAGGTTTTACACCTGGAAAAGACTTTTGTATAACTCCAGCATTGAATAGTGTGAAAGTTGTTAATGATATAAACTCTAAAGACTTTCGTTTACTTGTTAGTAGCCCAGATCATCTTATTTACTTTAAAGATACTAGTAATCTTGGTGGTGGGTTATACGAGTTTTCTGTTACTAGTAAGGCTGTAGGATGTGAAAAACTCGTAGCCGGCACATTCAGGCAAATAGTTGATATGGAAAATGGAAATATAGCAGTACTTGAAGAAATGAATGGTATACGTATATTTGAGAAAGGTAGTGTTATTGGGTTTTGGAAATTTATAGAGTGTGATAAAGGCGATCGTCCACATGGACTTGCTTACGACAAAGTTAATAACATATTCTATATGGCTTGTACTGCTAAGGATGAAATTGCTGCTTACGATGCTGATACCGGAAAGCCAATCGATTCTGCAGAGATACTAAGTTGGAAGGCAAGTGTTGATGGGAAGAATCATCATTGGATAAACGACCTTGCTATCAAAGATAGATATTTGTACTTGTCTTTGTTTTCTATTTCTGGGTGCCAACAAGAGGGAGTCTATGATGGTGGTATTATGCAGATTAATCTTGACCGCCCAGATGAGCGTCAAGTTGTTGCTAGAGATTTATGGATGCCTCATACTGTTAGATTTTTTGGAGAGGAACTTTGCTATCTCGATTCAATGAATGGTAGGTTTTATAAAGGTAGTGCGTTAGTTGGTGAGTTCAATGGTTTTACTAGGGGGCTTGGTTACGATGGCGTTTACTATTATGTTGGGCAGAGCGAGAATAGGTACTTTGACCAGTTTAAAGGAAAGCGCAACAACGTTGGTATGAATGCTGGTTTCTTTTTATTTGACGAAGAAACAAAGGCAAGTAAGTTTTTCGAGGTACCTAGACTCCATCAGGTTCATGATCTTTTAGTCTTATGAAAACTATCATTTATATACCCTGTATCTACAGGGCTGGTCGTGGGTTGTGGCCTCCTACAACTCCGAGTTGCTGGTACTACTGGTTACATAAGAATCTATGGAACTACTTTTCTGGTCTTCAATGTAAAGTTATATGGAAGGCCGGACCTAGGTCTAGCAACCTCGAGGACCCAGTGGATAGATTCCGTGACGTTAATATGCGTTACAGTACAAAGAAACTTAGTCGAGAATTAAAAAAGGCAGACTTAGTAGTTGTTGATTCAGTTTCAACTCCATTTATGGAGGCTACTATGCTTGGTAAGCGTGTCATTTGTGTTGTTCCAAGACAAGATAAAAAGTATATATATTCTTCTGACATAAAGGAAAGAGTTTCGTTTGTTGGACTCTGGGACGTCTTTAATACAATTGCAGATCAAGTGGACTACGTTATAGAGCAGCGTTGGGGGGACTATGTTTGAAAATAAGGTTGTGATGATTACTGGTGGAACTGGGACGTTTGGATCGATACTAGCTAGACGTTTTTATAATTTGTATCCGAAGTTGAGGAAAATAATTATATATTCAAGAGATGAGTATAAGCAAGATAAATTGTTTGAGAGTTTTGGTAGACCTAAACCAAACAAACAACTCAGATTCTTTATTGGCGATGTGAGGGATAGGAGTCGCCTTACTATGGCTATGTCTGGGGTTGACTACGTTGTTCATGCTGCGGCCATGAAACAAGTGCCGGCGTGTGAGTACAACCCATTAGAAGCAAAGAAGACTAATGTTGATGGTGCCGCTAATATTATAGAGGCTGCTATAGAAACTGGGGTTAAGCAGGTAGTGGCTTTGAGCACAGATAAAGCAGTTAACCCTATTAACTTGTATGGTACTACGAAGTTGCTAGCGGAAAAACTGTTTATTAATGCAAATACTCTTGGTAAGAAAGTAACGAAGTTTAGTGTTGTTAGGTATGGAAATGTACTTGGTAGTCGGGGTTCTGTTTTGAATACTTTTCGGGAACAAGCAGAAATGGGAGTGTTACTTGTAACCGACAGGCGTATGACTAGGTTTTGGTGGACAGTTGATCAAGCAGTCGACTTTGTAATGTTGGCACTTCGTGCGATGGAGGGTGGAGAAATATTAGTTCCAAAACTTAGATCAGCTACTGTCAAAAACGTTGCTATTGCAGTATGTGAAGAATGTAGAATAAGATACACTGGAATACGACCTGGCGAGAAGTTACATGAGGTTTTAATTTCTCCAGAAGAGGTTTGTAGGACTTACGAAGTACCTGAAATGTATATTGTAGTCCCTGATACTAGTTTTTTCGATTTTAATTTTTCTGTCGAGATTTGGGATAAAGTACCAAATAACTTTAAGTATTCTTCATTAGACGTTCTTATCGAGGATATTGTTGTTTTAAAGAATTTGATTGAGGGTATAAATGAAAAATAGTTCAGTAGCAATTGTAGTTCCGGCAAAGGTAATATCAAAGCGTCTTCCAAGTAAGAACTTACTGTGCCTTGGCGGGAAGTTTGGAAATAAAACTTTAGTTGAAATAGCAGTTGACAGGTCGTTAGAAAGTGGTCTTGGAATGGTCGTTGTTAGTAGCGATGGTCATGGTGTTTTACGGCAAGCTCGTATTTATAGTACAGCAGAAGTTTATTTTATGAAACGTAGCAATGGACTAAATGAGGGTACATCTAGAGCGTGGGAAGTTTGTTTAGATTCTGTAGATAGGTTGCAACTTAAGTGTAATATGAAGGTTACTACTGTTGTTATGACTTTACCAACGTCCCCTTTCTGTAGTGCTGAAGATTTAATTAATGCGGTCGATTTGTTTTATAAAAAGGATAGAAGGCCTGTTATGAGTGTTAAGGAACTTAACTTTAATCCTGCAACATGCGCAACTATTTCTAATGATGGTGTAATGTGGAGACGGGATGGAGGATCCTGGGGCGTCTTAACAGTGAGCGAAAGGGTGTATCTTTCTAACGGGGCTGTTTGGGTTTGTGATGTTGAGATGTTACGTAAACGTAAAGAGCAGTACATTGCTGGAATGGTAGCATACGTGATGCCAGAAGAAAGAAGTATAGATATCAACACTCAGTTCGACTATTCTGTTGCTAGTCTTTTAGCTCAGAAGTAATAGGGAGAGTGAATATGAAAAAGAAGAAAAAGAAGCCTAAGTTTAGGATTGGTCAGTGGGTAGAGTTCAAGGCTCATACTACTAAAGATTATTTAGGGACGAACTCTGTAAATGTAAATAAGAGAAAAATAGTTAAGAGAAAAATAGTAATGAGACTTCCATTAGGGACGCCTTTACGTGGGCAAATAATAGGCGCAAGATATAGAATGGAAGGTACAGTTCATCCCGGTGGTTATGAAGACCAAGAACAGGCTTATTTTATACCAAGTAAGAGTGTATTGGTATGGCTAGTCGCTACTGGTTACATAAACAAGCCCTATGAAGTTTTAGAAAAGGATATTGGGTTTACGGTTTCTAGTGATGGTTTTCGACTTCCTTGGAGGAAGACGTGGATGTCTAAAAGAGAAAGAGAACGGTTAAGTAAGGAATCTCAAGATTGGCCAAGAGACTCTAAAGGGAGGTTTTGTTAATGGAAATACTATTGGTAAATCCAAGGGTAAGGGAATGGGCACAGCCTAACTGTTTTCCTACTGGTCTTGGCTACATAGCCAGTTACCTCCGACTAAGGGGATACGATGTTGAGGTTTGGGACTTTAATGCTATGCGCCAAGAGGATTTGACTTATGAAGGTATAATAAGATCTTATAAGTACGACGTACTAGGTATTACTGGTATAATTACTCAATACAATGACGTTAAGGAGTTAGCGAAGTTTGCCAGAGATCATAATCCGGACGTCAAGATTGTTTGTGGGGGAACTATTGCAACGTCTATCCCAGAAGTTCTTTTAGAGACTACTTGCGTTGACCGTTGTATTTTAGGAGAAGGAGAAATTCAGATGGTCGAGTACTTAAGGTCTCTTAAAAGTGGTAGACTTCCAAGGGTGCCAGGTCTAATTGAAGACCTTCAGCATCTTCCAAGACCGGCCTATGACAAGTTTCCTATGGAGGTTTACCTTAACAACCCTATAGCGTACTATAATACTAACAAGTGGATTGATGGTAGGGTAGGCGAAAGTGATGAGAAAATTGATCCTCCTAAAAGTATAAATATGATAGGTAGTAGAGGTTGCCCTTATAACTGTATCTTTTGTTATCACAACTACATGGGAGATAAATATAGAGTTAGAGATCCGCTTGACATATTTTTTGAGATAAGTTATTTGATAAACGAGTACGACGTTGGCTACGTGCACTTTGTTGATGATGCTTTTGTTTGTAACAAAGCTTTTGTTGAGGAGTTCTGTAGTCTTATTAAACCGATGGGAATTAAGTGGTCTTGTTCTGGTAGGGTGAACGTTATGACTGATGAGTTGGCAGAGACTATGGCGTCTGCTGGTTGTTTAGGGGTTTGCTATGGTCTTGAAAGTGCAAGTCAAGTTATGTTAGACCGGATGAACAAAAAGGTTAGTGTTGATCAGTACCGTAAAGCTATAGAAATAAACAAGAGACATTTCGTTTACGAAGATTATACATTCGTAATTGGTACGCCAGGCGAAACTGACGGAACAGTAGCAGAGTCTGTTAACTTTTGTGAGGAGATGGGTATAACTCCAACATCAGTATTCTACATGACTCCCTACCCAGGTACTCCGTTGTTTTCTGAGTTAGTTAGAACTAATAAAGAATTTCGTTACATGGTTTGTTACCTTTATACTAAGTGGATAAGTGGTTTAGGAGAACAGGGAGAACAAGTTGCTTGGGATTGTTGTGGAGTTGGTATAAAGAAACTACACGAATGGAAAGAGCTATTTATAGAGGAGACTGGAGCATGGAACAAAAAGAAACATTCGTAAGGTTCATGAATGAGTTAGCTAACAACTTAAAACATTTATCTTCAGAAAAGTTTGATGAAACTAAACTTGCAGTAGTTAATAAGCAGTTCTCCTACGTAATCGAAAAGTTAAAAGAACAGGACGTGGAGTTCATTATGATTCTTACAATTTTTGTGAACTGTTATCGCCTTTTTGACTTAAGTGGTGCAACTAGGGGACTTCATAATGTGTTAGATAGTGTATTTAAACAACAAATGTTAAACAAACTGGCACAGTTTGATGAGGAGAAGAAAAAAGATGGGTAATGTGCTTATAAAGAAGCATGCTATTTTTTCAAGAGATAGAGAGTACCGTTATACTCTTTGGCGGTTGTGGGATAGCAACAAAGGATACGCGATGTTTATCTGTTTAAATCCGTCTACAGCTGATGAAGAGAGCGATGATAATACTGTTAGAAGGTGTGTCGGTTATGCTAAAAAATGGGGTTATGGTGGGGTGTGTATAGCTAACCTGTTTGCCTTTCGTGCTACTAAACCTAGAAAAATGAAAGCAGCCAAAGATCCAATCGGGCCTAAAAATGATTCCTGGATTAAATTCCTTGCAATAAGGGCCGGAGTTGTTGTGGCTGCATGGGGTTGTAACGGAGGCTTCAAGGGGAGAGATACGGAGGTGAGAAATATAATTCCGAGACTTCACTATTTAGTTTTTACTAAAGACGGTCATCCTAGTCATCCGCTATTTCTGAAGAAAGGACTTCAACCAAAAGAATGGAGGGTAAAAAATGGAAGAATTAGCAGCAGTTCTAAGTAATTTTGGAGTTATGGGATTGTGGGGAGTCGTATTGTATAAAGTTCTCGATTTCCTTGAGTTTGTCGGTGCTTTCTTTATATTGTATTATGTCGCAAAAAAGTGCGGGCCTAAAGTCATCAAACTTATACAGGAGATTAGTTGAGATGAGTAAACTACTAGTAATAGGTGCACATCCAGCAGACCCTTTTGACTTGGCTGGTGGGACTATCTACCAATTCAACAACCTTAAGCAATCTACGACTATCTTGTCTATTACAGATGGAACTAGATCACATTTTGATGAAAGTTTTGATGTTGGTGATGTTTCTAAAGCCGTCATTAAGCGTAGGGAATTCAGTCAGGCTAGTTGTCTTGTTGGAGCTTGCGGTAAGAGTACGGTTTTCAGTTACCCAGATGAACCTCTTAAGGAATCTTATAGCTCGTGTATTGACCAGTTAGTTAGATATATTCGGAACATAAAACCTAGTATAGTAATAACTCATCATCCAAACGAATACTCACATTGGGATCATGCTGCATGTGGCCGTAGTGTTTGTAGGGCGTTGAAAGCGGCAAAAAAACTTGAAGGTGAAAAACATTGGGTTCCCATGGTTTACTTTTTTGGAGTTCAATTCCGTCCAGAAACCGTTAGGATAGGACTAATCCCTCAAGCTCCAGACCTACTAATTAACTTAGAGAAGAAAACGGTTGTGAAGAAGATAGAAACTATGTTATGTTTTAAGTCTCAAGGAATGACTAAAGCTAAGTTGATTCAAAGAATGAATAGTTTTGAAGGCGAAACTGGGAGAGCAGACGGGTTGAGGTGGAGTGAATCTTTTACTTTCTACTACCCATTAAAGCGTAATACTTTGCTTTACAATAACATGTTCTAGGAGGAAACCATGAATGAAGTAAGAAGGTCTAAACAAGCCATAGAAGACGAAGAGCCAGAACAAAAGCCAAGTGTTGAGATTTATGAGAGAGTGATTTACGAAGTTAAAGCTATTAATTTGAAGCTTGCAAGTCAAGGTCTTAGTACTCTACTACAATCTCAAGACAAGATTGTAAAGATTCATCAAACTAAAGGTACAACATTCGAAGCGACTGTCCTTCTTTTTAGGTTGCGAGACTTTTAGTAGAAATCCAAAAAAAATTTGTAGTCTCTCTCATATAATTAGAGAGGTAGTTCTATGGATAAAATGGAAATAGTAAAGGCGGTTGGAAAAATCTTATCTGATCTTGACGACCGTTATCCTACTTTTTCAGATAGCGAAAAGAGGGTTGCTTTAAAGTCGGCTGCTTCTACACTTGAGCATATTATTGAAGCTAAATCTCAAGCTATCATGTATGCTAAATACATAAATGATGAATCATGAAAAAGAGTTCTTTTATATGGTACGTAGCTCTTGTATCCTTTTCTTTATTCTTAGACTTAGCAGGTAAAACACAAGAAGCTATTATCGTAGAAAACATTTTAGTGTTTTGTTTGCTGTTGGAGTTAAGGGGACGAAAATGAAGATAGTAAGTACTCCAAGTGAACTTATGGACAAAGGTCTTTGGGCAGCTACTTGTGAGTTGTTCGGATTTAATGAATGGTGCGTAAACGAAAGTCTTATGGAGAGCGACAAAGAAATTGTTTTTACCGAAGAACAAGCAAAGGAAATCGGTTTATATAAAGGAGATTAAGAAGTGAGTTGTGTAGGTAGAACATTTAGAGTGAAAGAGACTATTAAATCGCTTTGTTGCTCACATGATTTAGAAGCTGGTGAGGTCGTTCAAGTTTATAGTCATCCCTCTCCTAATAGATTAGTAGTGTGCCTTGTGGAAGGTGAATGGGTAAATACATGCCATAAGGTAAAAAGGTCAACGTTAAACAGATGTAGTGACGAAATAAAAAAGGGAGGTAAAGATGGTAGATGAAATAGATGAGGATATAAAACTTCTCATTAGTGAATTAAACAGAGTTGGTTTAACTACTTGCAGTAGTTGCCAAGGGACAGGACACAATAAAGGGAATGAGGCCTTTATAATGCTTGCTCCAAATAAAATTAAAGATTTAGGGATAATAATTGAAGATAGAATGATACGTGTTTCATGGACTAGAGAATTAAAAAAGGAGGAAAAAGATGAAAAAGGGATTGAATGAGTTAGTAGGTATTATCGACAGATCGGGAAGTATGGACGTTATAGCCTCAGATGCTATTGGTGGGTTGAATACTTTTATTAGAGAACAGAAAGAGGTACCTGGGGAGGCTAACGTAACTATAGTGCTTTTTGATCACGAATATAAGGTTGACTACAAAGGTGTACCTATTGCAGATGTCAAAGAATACAATAGCCAATCTTATATACCGAGAGGTACCACTGCGTTGCTCGATGCTATTGGTAGGACTATTACTACAGTTGGTGAACGGCTTGCAAATACCGACGAGGGCCAGCGTCCAGAGAAAGTTATCGTATTTATACTTACCGATGGGATGTAAAATGCCAGTAGGGAGTATAACAAAAAGAAAGTTAACGAGCTTATTAACCGGCAGAGAGATGAGTACAAGTGGGAGTTTATATTTTTGTCGGCTAGTCAAGGAGCTATTCAGGAAGGTCTAGATCTAGGAATAAAGCAAAAAGATACTCAGCTCTTCGCCCATACCGGGAAAGGTGTTTCTGAAGGTTATGCTGGTATGTCTTCTAGGACAACTTCATATAGGTCGTAAAGGGGGAGGAGAAATGAGAGGAAGTAAAGCAAAGAAAATTAGGAAGTTAGTCTATGGCGACTTCTCGTTTCATGCCCGGCGTAGGTATGTGATAACTAGTAAGGGTACGTTAATGAACCACCCAGATGGTAGAAGGGCAAAGTACTTACAGTACAAAAGGCTCGCGAACATGGGAGTAAGGGTATGAATATATTAGTTACTGGGGGTTGTGGTTTCATAGGTAGCCATTTTATTAAAAGACTACTTCGTAAATACCCAGACTACAATATCGTTAACGTGGATAAGCTTACCTACGCTGGCAACATTAAAAATATACCTCCTCCACAGGATTACAACAACTTTACGACTTACACTTTTGATATAGGAGATACCTATATTAGGTCAATTTTAAAGGACCATGAGATAGAAGTGGTTGTGAACTTTGCTGCTGAAACTCACGTTGATCGTAGTATACACAATCCAGTTGACTTTATACAAACTGATATAGTCGGGCTTATTAATCTGGTACAGGCGGCTAGAAAAGCAAAAGTGAGAAGGTTTGTTCAGATATCAACTGATGAGGTTTATGGTTCCTTACCTGTTGGTTTTGAGGCTGATACTGTTGCTAGACTTAATCCGACGTCTCCCTATTCTGCTAGTAAAGCGTCTGCAGACATACTTTTACTTTCGTACTTTAAAACGTACAACTTTCCAGTTTTGATTGTTAGACCATGTAACAACTATGGGCCTAATCAATACCCAGAGAAGCTTATTCCAATGTGTATAACAAGACTTCTTGAGAATAAAAGAATGATCTTGCATGGAGATGGAGATGAAGTTAGAGAATACGTCTACGTTGAGGATTGTTGTCGTGCTATAGATATAATTATGCATAAGGGTTTTGATGGAAATACTTTCAATGTAGGTAGCGGTGTAAGACGTAACAATAGAGAAATAATGAGTGCTGTACTAAAGGAAGTAGTTTGCAACCAAGCCAGGATTGGTGAGGAGTACGTAAAAAAAGTACCAAATCGTCCTGGCAACGACAGTCGCTACGCCTTAAAGTGTAATTCTCTTTGGAAGAGTCAGTTTTTAAGGTCTAACTTTAAGGATAGATTACATCTTACTATAGAGTGGTATAAAAAGAACTACAAAGACTGGTGGCCTTATGTCGATTTGGATGCGAATATTTACAAGGACGAGGAGTACTTGAGATGAAAGAATTTAAAGAAACTCATCAGTATGGCCATATCTCAATAGAATCTACGCCAGATGGTCTTCCTTCTATGGATGGTGATTTAGGTGTTCAAGTAGCAAAAGACGGTAGAGTTTGGGTATGTATTGATGGCGTAGCGTTTCTAAGATTTAAACCACTTAGAAAGGAAAAGGAGAACGGAATCGTAAGAATCCTATAACGGTAATCAAATGAACGTTGTATTTTGTATTGCTGCTATAATGATGGTAGTGTTTATGTGTCAATGGTAATAAAGAAAGGAGAAAGCTAATGCCTTTGTTTTATGTGCAAGACGATGACAGGCCAATGTATGTAAACAGTGAGAGTTTTGGGACTGCTTTAGAGTCGTGGAAAAAGTTTATAGCTACGGAGAATGGTTGTAGTCCGGATGGCGTAGAACTTCCATTAGGAATAAAGTTTATAGCTCCTAGCGACGAGGTAATATGGGATGTTGAGTAAAGTATCTGTTATAATTCCACTCTACAACTACGAGAGGTACATAGGTCAAGCAATAGACAGTGTATTATCTCAGACTTATACTAACTGGGAGATTATTGTAGTAGACGACTTTTCGTCTGATGGTGGTTTGGTAGTAGTAGGTAGATATGAAGATAGTTTAAAAGAGAAGTTACGAGTAATAGAGAATTTTGAAAACTTAGGTGTTAGTAAGAGTAGAAACTTGGGTTTTAGAATAAGTACTGGCGACTATATAGCCTATCTAGATGCAGACGACTACTGGGAACCCACTAAGCTAGAGAAACAAGTACTGGCGATGGAAGAGCAAGACGCTGGCGTAGTACATACTGGAGTTAATACTATAATTAGCCAAGAAACTGCGACATGGGTAGGGAAACCTGGTAGAGGAATTTTTGGAACTAGTCCGGCAAAAGGCTACTGGGATTCGTTTTGGAATGAAAAGTTGTTAGCACAGTTACGTAAGCGTACTCACTTTGGTATCTTGTCTGATGGTGATCCTATTTGTTCATCTTCTATCATGGTTAAAAGAGAGGTAGTTGAAGCTGTTGGTGGGTTTGATGAAGACTTGTTATATCAGCATGAAGATTGGGTATTCTTACTTAAATGTTCGTACTACTACGTTTTTTATATGTTGAAGGATCGACTTACTAACTATCGTATTCATAAAGAAGGCTACACTGCTAAAGCACTACTTACTCCTGGTGGTGATTGGAGCGCAGACGTTGCTCTGGGTCAAGCAAGGGATAGATGTTTTAGTTTTGTGAAGGGAAGGGGGCAATCTTTATCTTATAAAGAATTTAATGCTAATCCTACGTTACGCCAAAAAATAAAGCGGCATTTACTTCTCCCTGGAAAAGTAAAAGCTCACCTTATAGTAAGAGCAAAGAACTTCTACCACTACTACGAGGACTGGCTACCTTCTAGGAAAAACGAAAGTAGTGTAGACTTAATGATACTGTTCCTTACTGACAAATGCAATTTGTCATGTAAGGCTTGTTTCTACAAGGGTAAGTTGCATACGTATGGTGATATGGATATTGTCAACGTAAGATCTATTCATCGTAGTGTTACTCCAAACAACGTACTACTAACGGGTGGCGAACCTTTCCTATATGATAGAATACAAGACGCTATTAATATGTTTTCTGAAAAGAGCAATGTTTGGATAAATACTAACGGTATGCGACCTTTAGCAGTAAAGGGCATGATGGCTAAGATTTTAGTCGCTAAGCATAAAACTATTACTGTATCTGTATCTTTAGATGGATTCGAGAAAACGCATAATGAAATGAGGGGGAATGACAAGTCATATAGTAGGGCAATGGATACTTTAAGGGTTTTATTGTCATTTAAACCTACAGATAAAGGTTTAAACGTATGTATCAATACTTTGATAACACCAGGAACTATGGACAAGTTAGTTGACTTCGCTAAAGAGATGGCGTACGCTTTCCCTAGTCTAGATTATCACAACTTTGAGGTTGAAAGGTCTTTTAGAGGTTTTAAGTACCACGTTTCCCTTGATGGAATGTATAAAGGGCTTCTAGAAGTTATAAAGAAGAACTACTTTTCTTATTATTTACTAACTAAGAGAAGATTTAACGTCCAGTATCTTAATTCTACTATAGGTAAACCTTGGGACTTTCCTTGTTTGGCTGGTAAAAAGGCATTTACTATTTACCCGGACGGTAAGTTGGTAGCGTGTGAGATGAGAGATACAGTGACTGACTTAGCGTATTACAACTACGACGTTACTAAAGCTCTAAATGGGTCATCTATGAAGCAAGAGTTAAAGTATATAAAAAGGGACAAATGTTATTGTGCTCATGGTTGTTGGGTAGTTACTAGTATGTGTGACCATTTTAGCAAAGTGGGGTGGAGATAATGGAACACGAAGGGTTTACAGTTAAAGGTTTTGAGTTTATGGACGAACCGGCTACAGATGACCAAAAGGATATAATAGTAGAGTTGTGTAAAAATAGAGGCACTCCTACAAACAGAGATGGTAAATGGCCAAATCCATTTACTAGATGGGATGCCTCTCAAATGATAGCTGCGTTAAAGGTAGGTGAAGATGAAACTTAAATGTTTGCCATGGTACTTTTACGCGCTTGTTGTTTTCTTTGGCTGGGTGTTTCTTGCTCAGGTAGTTTTTTCTTGGCGTTACCCAGACCTAAATGATATGCAGTTCTTTAGGCATCTTGATAAATCAATATTCTTTCAGAGGGTAGAATGAAAAAGTACTTGTTTATAACTTTAGGAGTACTAGTATTTATAGAATTAACGTTATTTGATCCTTTTTTCTTTCTTTACTTAATCTTTGCCTGTGTTGGCCTTGCTCTTCTTATGCAGTTATGGATTGAAATAACTGACGCTTGGGCAGGCTACTTACCTGGTGGAAGTAAATATGATAAGAAAGAGTTCGATAAGCTCTTCGTGGGAAGAAAATGAAAAAGAAAGTAGAACAGTTTAGAGAGTGGCTTAAGTCTGAATTGGTAGCTTATGAGGCTGGAAAGTACGTGATCGCTGAAGATAATGTTGGTCAAGTAGTTATAGAGGATGTCATAAAGAAGTTTAATGAGGTTTTCGTTAATGAAAAAGAAACTACATATACACAGCGATAATAGTAGTTGGGCTGGTTGCGAAAACATGCCAGGTATCTTTTTACAGAACAAAGTACTAAACAACGAGTTTGACTTAACGCTTAGTTATCGATATAGTAAAGAGTATGTGAAGGGTTTTAACGAATGGGTGACAGGTATCTTTTGCAAGTCAGCAAACGAAAGAATAGATAGTAGTAAACGTGACGTTTTTCCACTTCGCCTCCCTATCTCTTTCTTATACAAAATCAGGCTTTATTTTAGACCAGTTATGGCACTGGGTTATTTCTTTATGCTTTATGAGGGGATCGTTTTGTGCAAACTGATAGGCCAATTGAGGCCCGATGTGTTGCACATAAATAACGGAGGGTATCCTGGTGCTACTAGCTGTAATAGTGCTGCTATTGCTGGTCGCCTTATGGGAGTCCCAAAGATAACATACATGATTAACTCTACAACTAAAAATAGATGGTGGGAAAGACCAATGACTTGGTTGGTAAAGAAGTGTGTAACGAAATTTATTACTGCATCTAAGTATTGTAGAGATCAAAGTAAGTTTTTGTGGGTTTCAATAATCGTTAAAGAAAACGCGTCGAATGGCAAAAACTGGGTAACTATAAACTGGGAGGTCATACCAAATACTGTCCTTTCAAGGGAATGTACTTCTATTTGGCTTTTACGAGGGGGACTAGATAAAGCAATAAAGAAAAGTGACATTATGTTTCTTTGTGTTGGTAACTTTGAAGAAAGGAAAGGCTTCAAGGACGCGATTGAGGCTTTCGGGAAAATAAAATGTGATAACCCAAGAGTTCTTGTTATTGGTGGGTCTGGCCCAGAAGGTTCTAATTTAAAAAAGTTAGCAGAAGCGTCTACTAGTCTTGTTCTGGTAGAAGAAAACGATGACTTTGACACTTATAGTTTAATTAAGTCGTGTGACGTGTTGTTAGTTCCAAGTATTAGAGATGAAGATTTTCCTAATGTGATCTTAATAGGGTTAATGATGGGTAAGCCAATCGTAGCGTCTAATATCTGTGGAATTCCGGAACTGTTCAAATCAGATTTTACTTATCTCATTAATCCAGGAGACGTTTCAAGGTTAAAGGTTCTTGTTTCTAGGCTACTTCTGGAGGCTGGTGAACGTAAGCGTCTTGGTGCTGCTAATAAACAACTTTTTCTTGATCAGTACTCTACTGACAAGATTATTGAGAGGTATATCGATCTATGGACCCAATAGTATCTGTTATAATACCAACGTATAATAGGGTAGACGATTTAGTTATAGCAATAGAGTCTGTTCAAATGCAGACTTTTAAGGACTTAGAGATTATTGTTGTTGATGATGGGTCTACCGATAACACTAAACAAGTTGTAGCGTCGCATACAATCTGTGATGGCAGAATTAGATACATTGATATGGGAAGGAATAGTGGGTGCCCAGTTCATCCTAGAAATACAGGTTGTGCTAATGCTAAGGGGAAGTATCTTGCATTTTTAGATAGCGACGACTTGTGGGAGCCAGAGAAGTTAAAATTGCAAGTTTGGTACTTAGAAGTAACTGGAGAAGTCTTTTCTTACCACAATATGCTAGTAAAGTATGTTGACGTTGGTAGGTCTGAGTTGTGGAGTAAGATGTCAACTTGTTTTTCTGGTGAAGTTTTTGAAGTTTTACTTAGAAAGAACTTCGTCCCAACTTCTTCTGTGTTAATAAGAAGTAGTGTATACAATGAGTTTGGTCCCATGGACTGGAAGTTTAAAATTAGTCACGACTGGGACTTGTGGTTGAAGGTTGCTTCTAAGTACCAGTTCCATTACATACCAGATAATCTTGGTGGAACTTTGTCTATTCATTATGGCTCTGTTATAGGTGATGTTCATAAGCGTAGGGAAGAGTCTAGAAAGATTGTTAGGAAGTGGAAAAGTGAAGTGTCGCGAAGATGGTATTATAAGATAATGTTATATTACTACTTGATGGAAGTGTTTGATGTGTTACCAAAATTCCTTCAAGGTTGGGTTAGGTCCTGGTGGTATGAGCAAGAGAGGTACAAATGAGCGACAATACTCTTGTTATAATTGTCTTTCTTAGTATAGTTGTTTTAATTGTTTTGTTTGTTGGAGATCCAGATTTACATGACGCTTTGCTAGGTTCGTGTAAGTAGAAGAAAGGAGAGCAAAAATGTTTCTAGTAAAACCGAGTTTTGAAATTTTGTCAATTATGGGGTACGATCCTGCACATGAGATGTTACCTTGTGATACACCTATTGCTTTAATAGAGCATGCTGGGAGAACTTGTTACAAGTCAGAAGATCAAATAACCGCTACTTCAGCTATTAACTTTGTTAAGATGATTTTAAAAAGAGGCCATGAATCTGTTCTTGAGCACTCTGCGGTTACAGTCAAGTTTGTTATTGATAGAGGGGTCAGCCATGAGTGGGTCAGACATAGGCTTTGTGCCTTCAGCCAGGAGAGTACAAGGTACTGTAATTATAAAGGAGGGGTTACTTTTGTTATTCCACCTTGGGTTGATATTGACCCGGGAGATTATGACACTCCAGACGATCTTGGGGGAGAAGATCAAGCAAACTATGACTGGGCTCAACTTGTTTATAGTACAGAAGAAACTTATATGAATTTACTCCATTTAGGTTGGTCCCCACAGCAAGCCAGATCAGTTCTTCCAAACTCCCTTAAGACCGAACTGGTAGTCACGGCCAACTTTCGTGAGTGGCGGCATATCTTCAAACTCCGTACAGCCAAAGCAGCCCATCCACAGATGCAGGAGATAATGATACCAACACTTAAAGAATTCCAGAAAAGAGTGCCAGTAATATTTGATGGTATAGGAGAGTAAAGTGGCAAAGTGTGAGATAATAGCAGAAATTGGCATTAACCATGGTGGGGACCTGGAATTAGCTAGGAATATGATTGATAGTGCGAAGGGCTGTGGTGCCGATGCAGTAAAGTTTCAAGTTTACGATCCTAAGCTATTGTTAAATCCAGACTCTTTTAGTCTTAGTAATTGGCAGTCTATCTTAAGATCGGAGTTGAACTTTGGAGATGTTGCAGTATTGTTCGAGCACTGCAGAAAGGCTGGTATAGAATTCTTGGCCTCTGCTTTTGATTTGAAGAGACTTGATTGGTTAGAAGAGTTAGGAGTGAAAAGACATAAGATAGCAAGTCGTAGTATTTACGACAAAGAGTTAGTTGAAGCAGTTAAGAAAACTGGGAAGCCATACTTAGTAAGTATGGGTATGATTGAGGAGATGCATAAGATGGAGCCCATCTACGGGACGTGGAGCAGGTTAGCCGGTACGGGTGGAAACTGTACGTTTATGTACTGTGTATCTGAATATCCTACGTCTTTAAGTAAGATCGACTTTCACAGTTCTATTTTTAAACGAGTAAATCCTCTTAGCGTAGAGAGGTTTGATGGTTTTTCCGATCATACTGTAGGTACTACTACCGCTAAAACTGCTATTGTTCTTGGAGCAAAAGTGGTAGAGAAACACTTTACTCTTAATAAGCATGCTGATGGTCCTGACCATTGTTGTTCTGCTGACATAAATGAACTATGGAATATTTGTGATTTTCGTAATGACTTTAATAAACTAGACTGGAGGTAAATTGTGGGAGTAGAGCCGGTTTTAGCGCAGAACCGGTGGGTCCACATGGTAGTGGAGTACAACCCGAAGAGTTCGAATCTCTCCTACTCCCAACCTTTAAATTTATGTTAGACTTTCTATTCATAACAAGTCCGACTAATGCACGTAATCCGCATCCGCCTTATTACTTTCTCTACTTATCTGCTTATTTGAGAGAGAAGGGTCTTAGGGTTAAGATTGTAGACGTAAAGGGAGGTGATAGGCCTCATGAACTTGAAGTACACTACTCAACGATTAGTCAAGAACTTAGATGTAACCCATCCCGTTTTGTTGGGTTGGCTGCTTTTCATAGTGATTATCCTGCTATTATGCGTCTTGGGGGTATTGTCAAACTTAATCAACCAGATACAACTTTACTTGTGGGAAACGCGCATAGTACGATTAGTCCGCAAGACTTCATTTTTAAAGAGTCGAATTTCGATGTAGCTGTATTAGGAGAAGGAGAAGAGACTTGTTATGATTTATGGTGTTGGTACGACAAACCTGTAACTAAACGGTTAGACGAAGTTGCTGGTATTGCTTACATGTCTTACGTACTAAAGGAGCCAGAATATGTTAAAACAAAAAAACGAAGAGTCATGGATATGGGAGATTTACCAAGTCCTAGCTATGATCTCGTTGATATGGATTATTATCTTTATCCTCAGAAGCTTATTATTCGGCGTATCTACACATCTATGGTCTGTATTTTTGCCGGTAGAGGTTGCCCTTTTGATTGCGACTTTTGTGCTGCGAATAACGTGTGGCAGGCAAATGAAGGAAAAGCGTGTAGATTGCGACCAGTAGGAAATGTCATAAACGAGATTGTGCAATTGAAGGAATTTTATAGCATAGATTTTTTCTACTTGTTTGACGACATGTTTGGTATGTCAAAGAAGTGGATGAATGGGTGGTTTGAATGGAAGAGTAAGACTGAAACTTATTCGTCAAGAAAAAGTATAGTTGAAATACCTTACGCAACTCAAACGAGGGCAGACATATGTTCAGAGGAAATGATCAGGGGACTAAAAGCCACAGGATGCATACAACTAGATATAGGAGTGGAATCGGGGAGCCAACAACTTTTGGATCAAGTAAACAAAGGAATAACACTAGATCAAATTCGTCACGTATTCTCGTGGTGCAAGAAATACAAGTTGCGGTCTTTCGCTACAATGCTCTTGAATTTGCCTGGCGAGACATCGAAAGATTTAGAATCTACACACCAATTTTTGAAAGAAATCAAACCATCGGCTGGCGTCATATTCGGCGTCACCACTCCTTATCCAGGAACCAAAATTTACGAAGATCAGTTCAAGCCAAAGCTTACCACAGACGAATATCACCTTTTAATAGGAAACCGGCTAAATCCATTGGAGAGATTCAGATTAAGCGACCATAAGTTAGATTTGGAGGTAATATGGGACAGATGGAACAGGGAGTTCAAAGCTACACCAATGTTCGAAAGGATGTGGGCTGCAAAACCTTATCAATCACAATATTGGCAGGCTGTATTACGGTCAGAGAGATGTTCTCAATATGTGAAGTGTTGGGGAAAAGACTTGGTGAAGACTTTCTTACTGTGGTGGATCCACAAACTGGGAATGTATCGCTTATTGAAACGAATTCAATATAGGAGACGAAAAAATGAATGAACTAAGAGATCCATTACCATACGAACTTACAACGCCGGATTTTAATGCAGTATGGGATTGTATTAAAAATTGGGATATAGGACTACCTACTGATATAGTAGACGGCGATCACCAACTTTACAGCAAAGCGACAGCAAATCATGTAGTAGCGATATTAGATGCGTTAAAAAGGGAATAGCGAAATCCTGGCTTGAGTTTTAAGGTCCCTGAAGAAAACTGGGTATAGGAGAAAGAATGTTTCTGTACGGTAAAAAATCTATAGAGCAACTAGAAACTTGCGATCCACTACTTCAAGACTTGTTTCATCAAGTCATCAAGATAGTTGATGTTACTATTTTAGTAGGACATCGGGGGCAACTCGAGCAAAACAGCTTTTACTTAATGGGAAGTTCGAAACTCGACTGGCCCGATAGTAAACACAACAAGATTCCGTCAGAAGCGTTAGATGCTGCGCCGTTTCCTATTGATTGGGAAGACCATAAGCGTTTTTACTTCTTAGGTGGTATTGTTACGAGTCTTGCTTCTACAATGGGTATTCTAATCAGGTGGGGTGGTGCCTGGAGCGGGGAAATAAATCCAAAAGGTGCTTTTAATGACCTAGTACATTTTGAGTTAACATCCAATCCATTTAAACAAAAACATGCTTTTGATCTTAATGCAGGATTTGGTGCAATAAAATGAAAGTTTACTTAACTAAGGAAGAGTTTGATGACTTACTAGAATATTCTATGTCTGTACCTACTGGGACTACTATAGGTAAAAAGTGGAAACGTCATGTTTACAGTTTCGAAGCTCATGGGCAGAAATTTAGTGCTTATTATGTACCTAAGAACTGTACGTTAATATCAGATACTTGGCTTTTAGGAACATACGCAAAGAGTAAGAAGCCAGGATACGTTGATATAACTTGGAAAGACATAGAAGTAGTTGGTGAGTTAGAAATAGACAAAGTTATTAGAAGATTTGAAGATCGGGGGAAGTAATTAAATGGAAACTGTCAGTTTAATAGACCGTATTAAATGGTGGTGTGGTAGGAAGTTGGGTTTTTACATCGAGGCTTCTATAAAACTCAGACCAGAAGAAGTTGCTCCTTTATTAGAAAACAACTACCAACTTCAAACCCTATCAATGGCAATGAATGCCTGTACAACTTTAGAAATGAAAGAAGAATACAGGGAGAAACTTCATTACGCTTACGTTAGAAATCATGGGTTACTAGACGAGTTGTACATTAGACATGGTGGACCTCAGTTAACTCGCCATTTAAACAGACCAAAAGCGCCATCAGTTACATTTTATACTGACACGTTGTTAATTCCGTTAGTTGAAGATTTAGTTGATGGAACGAGAATAAAAAAGGGAAAGGAAAAGTAATGTCTGTTATAGTAGCAGGGAAGTCGTGTAGTAAGTGTAAGAAGAAGTACTGGGTATCATTTGGCCATCCTAAATGGTATTCTACCTGGATCAAGAATAAACGCGAGGAAAACCCACCAGAGTTTAAAGCCTGGAAAGAACTAGGTAGTTTAGGTAAATGTCCTCTATGTGCTGATTCTGATTGGAAAAGGTTAGGAAGAGTTTTATTGAGAGGATGGGATATTATATGAATGAAAAAATAGTACACTTGCATGAGGGAAAGTGGTATTTTTGGAATGACTTAAAAGACAGAGTTGGCCCTTATGATAATGAAGGAGACTGTTGGATTGCACTAGGAAAGTATACTGATGAGATTGTTGGTAAAAAGTCAACCTAAGAGAACCCGTATTAGCGACTATTATGTTAAGCCAGAAGGCGTAGTCAGTCTTTACGAAACAATGTTGCTTAACACAATTAACGACTACTTCTTTTACTCTAGAGGTTCCGTTGAACACAACGCTGCTAAATACTGGTTGTTTTACGAAGACAGCATAAGCGATGTAATGAGTCTTAATATGGTATGTATAGTTCTTAGTATTGATAAGGACAAGCTACGAGTCGCGTTACATGTAAAGAGAGACACTGGGAAGATGCGACGGTTATTAAAGACTGAATTTGGAATTCTTTTATCTACTTGTGAAAATTTAGTGTTAAGGGAATCAAACTTTCAAATACAATGGGATGGAGATGGTTATTAGAACGAAAAAGTTGAAGCGAAGTTCGGTTACTTTTACTGGTGAAATGGAAGAAGTAGCCCAAAGAATACGTTCTGGTTTTTCCCCAGAAGAAGTAGCGATTTCACTTGACATTCCTGCCGATAGGGTTCTAGCTTATTTAGAAGATAGGTTAGTGCAGGAAAGAATCAGACATCTACTTGGGGACAAGTTTGAGCGATGGTCAAAATTAAGAGACAGACTTTATGAAGAGTGTCTTAGTACGAGTATAAGGCTTGTTAGAGACGGGAAGATATCATGGCCGTATATGGAAAAAATGCTTGATAGACTAGAAGCAAGTTATGGTATTTTTAAAAAGGTGTCCGAGAAAAGACAGATTTCTAAAGAAACAACTCCTTTAATACCAGATGGAAGCGGTGGAATCTTCAAAACTAAAGAAGTTCATACTCATGAAGTAACTGACGTCCATACTGGTGACATTCGTACTGAGAAGAAGCAGGAGGATTAATATGCCTATTGAAGCACCATTACCAAAAGATCATCTAATGTTAGTCGCATGGAATAATTACAAAGGTACGAGGGAGTATAGAAAGCATCGAGAATGGGCAGAATACGACGATTGGTTAGATGGCTCGTTATGGGCTTTTTTTTTGTGGCTGGTTGGGAGTCTAGTGCGAGAGCAATAACCGAAAATCATCAGTGGAGTAAGACAATGAAAAAGGAAAAGTGTTTTTGTGGTTGTGAGTCTTTCTATATTAGTAAGGAAGAACACTACTGGCTTATTACTTGCCAGTCTTGTAAGTGTGAGCGACGTATAACAACTCCAGGTGTGGGAGTTGACAACTATTCTGTTAGTATTCCATTTGTTGAGCAGAAAGTGGAGGATAAATGATCTGTTCATTTTGTAAGAAGCATCAGAATGAGGTAGCGGTGTTAGTCGTAGGTCCAGATGTTAGTATTTGCGATGAATGCCTTTTCATTTGCTTTGATGTAGTTAAGGAGCACTTCTATTCAACTGAAAAAGTAGTAAAAGCTCATGAAAACACGATCAAACTAATGGAGATAGGTGGATGAGAGTAGACCTTATAATAAAGACTAGTAAACTTGGTAAGAAAACGGAAAAGCGTTTTACGGTCTTTGAAAAGAATGAAGTCGAAGAGTTACTTTTAGATACTGGAATACTTGGAAAGATTTTGCGTGACGAAGAGGTTACGATTAAGCCTTACTTCCAGGAGAAAAGAAAATGATTTATGTAATAGGTGGTCTTTTAGTATTAGGAGTAGTCTCAATGGGTTCGCTTTATATAGTTTTTCTTTTAGACTGTTTTGAATAAGGTAAACTTGATTCAGATAACGTCTAGGTACTTTTGTGCTGGTATTTCTATTGAAGGGAAACAAAGACGATGTGCACCAATCATAAAATACATGCGAAATTGGACTTTAGCAGAAGTCAGAATATACTGCAAGAAGAAGGGTTGGAAGATCTTGGTAGTAAACTAGCCTGGATTTTACTAGCGTGTTATGTAGTGTATATACTGATTTTACCAGTATTCGTGGTAGTGGTTAAAACAACGAGAATGAAATATGGAGATAGTCAAGGATGGAGTGATTTATGGATAGCATAGGATTTTTTACTTCGTTTGCTATTGTAGCAGGTTCAATCTTTGGAATCTACCTAATTGCTTTTACTCTCATGATTCCGTTTTATATACGTCGCATAAGAAGTGAAGTGATTAAAGGTAATCAACTACTAATCGAAATAAGAGACCAGAAGTACTTGAAGGGTAAGTAGGAGAGCAAAATGACGAAACGAAAAAAGTTTAACAAGGCAAGGACAATCGAGTTGCATGACGATTTATGGGACTGGTGTTCTCGTAACCCAACGAAAGAGAAGTCTGACTGGCCTGAATGGAAAAAGAACGGTGGGAAGATCCCAGAAGTAGAATGTGAATGTTTCTTATGTGAATGGGTAAGAGACAGTTATAAAGAGAGTTGTGTAGAGAAATGTCCCCTTAAGTGGTCATCAAAAAATGGACGTTGCAATTCGTTAGATGGAGAGTTCCATATGTGGGAAAATGCAAAGACTTTAAAACTAAAGAGGAAGTACGCTAGACTTATTAGAGACTTACCAGAAAGGTAGTATAGGAGGGCGAAATGAGAAGGCGAAGAAGTAAAGGGTTAGCGATAGCGTTGTTTAGAGAGCAGTGGGATTGGCACTTTCATCATCCTACGAAATTTAAAACAGATTGGCCTAGATGGAAGTCAAATGGAGGAGACATTCCAGACGCAGAGAACGATTGTTTCTTATGCGAGTGGGTGTCGTCAACTAAGCCAAATGATGACTTGTGTCAAGTGAAATGTCCGGTTATCTGGTCTTCATCTAGTGGGCATTGTAATGCTGTAGGACGTGGTATGCCAGAAGGAGAGTTCTGTATGTGGGAGCGTGCAAAGACTCCAAGGCTAAAGAAGAAGTATGCTAAGCTAATAAGAGACTTACCAGAGAGGCCTCCTATAAGCAAGAGTAAGTCGAGTAGAGGTGTAAGGGCTTAGTATAGGAGCGCGAAGAAGGCCTCATGAGATAGAGTACATGTAAGTAGAACAGACAGTCCTAGAGAGTCTCCTTGGATAGTATAGTAGTAGAGAGAGATGGAGAGAGTATGATGTTATATGTATGTTTGGGAGATGTAGGAGTGGAGAGGGAAATTAGAGAATTGAGACGACTCTATAACCGTACTCTCCTGTTTCACTCGCACACGTCACGTGTCGACGTCGAGTCGTGTGTAACGACGTTAGCCAGTCGACTGCTAGTAGCGACGTTGTCTTATCGACTAATACTAGTGTCAACAGTGGTTCTAACTGATCGACTAGTCGACGCTACACGAGTACTACTAGCAGTCGATTATTACTATCAGTCGTACCGACTAGTAGTAGCGACGTTGACGTGTGCGACTAGTCGACTACTAGCAGTCGTATCGACTAGTAGTAGCGACGTAGAGCAGTCGACGACTCAACGAGCCGATGGGGGCGGCCCTGTCCGTTATAAGCGAAATCGTTTTTCATTTGGGCGTGGGAGGGGGGATGCGATTTACAATACCAAAAAAAAATCTAAAAATTTCCCAAAAAAGATTATATAAAAATTCGAGGTTCTACTATGAAGTACATACACTACATGCGAGAAGGTACAGAGTACAGGAATGGTATAAACTACAACTTCAAGTCAAGTCCGCTTATTGTCAGAGTAGCACTTTTTGTTAGGTATAAGCGTACTGCTATTAAACTTAGGTTGTGGTTCGACCGTAGTTTTCGAAAACCCCACGTTTCTATCTACGCCGGGTCTTACAAAAACACGTGGTCGTACAGTAGGGAACGTTACTTACGCCTCAGTAATGGTTTCTGTTGGTATACTCGTAAATGGAGTTATAAATTCTAAAAAAATGAGGTAAAACTATGTGTGATCAATGCAAAAAAGTATGCGATGATGATTGTAGGAACTGTAAAATCGAATGTTCACGTAGAAGCAGTATATGTCCTCATTGTGGAGTAACGATACTGCATAACGTCTTCGCGCGTGGTTGCCCCACGAAACAGGAAAAAAACGTTGGTAGACATATGGGTTTCACATTCGAGACGAAAAGGTAACTAACATGGAAATACAACTAGTTAAGGAAATAGTATTCGTACCTCCGTACAGTTACATAATTGCGGGAGTACTGTTGTTCGTTTTAGGAATACTGACAATTAAACTGCTAAAGAAATAAGGAGGGTAAGTTATGAATTCAGTAGAAGTAGGGAAATCGAAGTTGTTGGAGACGTTGAAAGAGAACAGGGATAAGCACCAAGAACGTTTTAAGAAGGCTCTAGAAGACTGGAAACTAGTAGTTACTCATGAACTTCAAAAGTCTGTACAAATGGCGCTAGAGGGAAAGGAATTCAGAACGCATCTTGAACTCCCGAAACCTAGTAACCACACTCCAGAATATGACAGTATTATCGACCAAGTAGACTGGCACGAAGATTCGTTAATTGATCTGTCTGTTTCGGAGTTCGAAAACTTCGTGAGAGATGACTGGAGTTGGAAACAGTCGTTTCTTAGTGGTTGTAGTACTTACGCTTTCGCAAGTATGCCACTAAAATAACATTTCGTACTACTAAGTAGGAAAGGAGGTGCATGATGAAATGACTCTAAAATAGGAGGTTCATCATGGAAATATTCCCGAAGAGGAATCGCAAAGGTGGCCGAAAGAACAGAAAGCACGGCCGTATGTCTAGGAAAACCGTCCCACAAGAGGTACAATGCAGAAGAACGCTGGAAGAAAAACAAGGAACGTCGCATTGAAAGGGAAAGAAGACGTCAAACTAAACTCCATAACTAAAGTATGTAAAGTCTGTGAAAAGGAAAAAGACGCCTTGTCTGAATTCCATAAGCAGAAAGGCGGGAAGTATGGAGTTCGGAGCCTATGTAAAGTGTGCGCGTGTAATAGTAGACGCGCACACTACGACGCTAATTCGGACTTGTATAAAACCGAGCCATACAGGGTAAAGCAGAGGAAAATATACAAGAATTATTACCAGCGTCATAGGGAAAGACTAGTAGAGAGAAGTCATACTGAACATAGACGTAAAATAAACTTAAAAGCAACTAGAAAGTACGCAGTAGAACATTCTGAAAGGATACGTAAAAGTAGCCGCGAACGTGGTGGAGGGTATCGTAAAGATCTGGCAAATAACTACGTTAGATTGCTAATTCGTGTCTCTACTGGTGTAGAAAACTCTAGGATTACCCCAGAAATGGTAAAACTAAAGCGAGATCAGGTAACAATACGTCGGGAAGTTACAAAAGCCAGGAGGGTTCTATATGGCGTTAATCAAACAGGAAATAGACGAGTTAAGAGATCTGCTAAAAAAGTACAACAATAAGGAAGTTAGTTCAGACGAAGTTCATGTTAATATTGAAATATACTCCCAGATCGAAAAACGTATGAGATTAGTAATTCAAGGTGCCGTTATAGGAGTTAAACATGGCAAGTTCGCTGAGGATTTGTTAGTTGAAACTAACTTAATTGGTTCATCAGTGGACGTGATAGATACTGTTGATGCATTTGAAAAGGAGAAGTTGAAGAATCCTTGCCTAGATTGCGAAATGCGAGACAAGGATAAGAATAATTCGAAGTGTAAAGACTGTGAGGATAGGATTAGTTACGTAAATGCTATTACACATGACGAACATGAAACTCTAGGAACGTAAAGGGGGAATTATGTCACACGCAGAAATATGTCAAGTTTGTGGCGGTTCGGGAACTTATGGAAGCGATAAAAAACCCTGCCATGGATGTGGTGGATTTGGCTGGGTTACTGTTGGTCTTGAATATTCAACTCCATCACCTTCTACAGGTTGGTGTACTTGCCATTTAAAAGGAAAGACAACGGCTGAGATGCCTTGTCCTACACATGGCTAATGAAAAATAACATACGGAAAAAACTAATACACTGCCTTCGAAATCCAAGTAGAATACACGTTATATCTGCAAGAAGTAAGTGGTCGGTAAGGCGAGAAACTAGTAAGAGAGCTATCAAAATAGTTTCTTCTAGAGAAAGTGCCGTTCAAGTTGCTTTACTAGCTAAAGACTGGACTACGATCGTTGTTCACGACGTAAACGGCGAAACCGATTTTCGAATAGTAAAGGAGTACGTTCTGAGATGAAGAAAGTTACTCCAGTACCAAGAAGAAAAAAAATCCCACAAAAGAAAGTCATACCTAGTCAAAAGTTCTTAGATCAGACTAGTCATTTACCTCCAGATGACGTGTGTGTTGAGGCGCTATGTTATTACATCAAAAATAGACGGTATCCAAGTGATTGGTTCGAGTTACCTATAGAATCTGATACTGGGTTTACGTACTTCGGAGAAATATTCGCCGAAAGTTTTGATAGAAGGTATAGAGTTAAGAATTGCCACGAAGAGTTGTTTCAATGCTTAATAGAAAACGGCATCGAAGATAGAGCGGTTTTATATTGGTATATCACTGAATTCCTTAACTTAAATATTCCAAGGCAAAGAACATGTGAGTTGTTTAATCCGGATAAACACGAGGCAGACTATCCTCATTGTTCTCCCTTCGATTTAGTAGCGGACATGTTCTTTGAGGAGGTAAGGAACGTTATAGTTTTCGCGAATAGAACTGGCGGGAAAACGACTAATGTAGCAGTGTTAAATCACTTAGATATGGCATTTAAAGGCGGTTGTGAGGTTGCCAGTGCTGGAGCTATTAAAGAGCAAGCAAATAAGGTTTACAAGTACTTTTTGGGGTTTCATAAGAACTCGACTCTAAGTAGTTTGTATGAGAGGATTCCTACGAAATCTAAGACGATCTACACCAATCACTCAGAACAGGAAGTTATTACTGGAACCGTGACTGGTTTGAATTCTCCTCATCCCCAGAAAGTGCGGTTAGATGAGGTTGAGTTGATTGAATGGGACGTAATCCAAGAAGCACATAGTATGAGTATGAGTAAAGAGGGAATTACTGGTCAAAACCTGTTTCTTAGTACTAGAAAGTACGACTCCGGAACCTTTCAGAGACTACTTGAAGAAGCCGACGATACTGGAATGGTCGTTTATTCTTGGTGTATATGGGAAATCTTAGAGAAGTGCACTTTCGATTGTAAGGAAAAGACTGAAGACGAGTGCCCAGTTTGGGGTAAACCAGTATTCTGTAGAGGGATGGCGCATAGCTGTACTGGGTACTACAAGATAGAAGACTTTATCGACAAAGTCAGAATGTTAAATAAGGACGTTCTAGACGCTCAATGGTTCAACAAGAAGCCTAGTACTGAGTTTTTAGTCTATGGAAAAAATTGGAATAAAGGAGTTCATTACGTTCCCGACGTTCAGTCAATAGATTTTAGTGAACATACAATAACAATGAGCTCTGTTGACTTTGGAAGTAGTCCTGGTCATCCCTTTGTGTACCAGAAGGCCATAGTTGATTTTGCTGACGTTGTTAGGGCGATAGAAGAGGTCGATGAAACTGTTGAGGAGTTAAAATTCAAGTTGAAGTTTGCTATCTACTACGAATATAGGTCTGCTAGTAGTACTATGGCGAATCATTCCCAGATGATAAAGAACAGTCCAGATTATAAGAAGGGAGAAATAATATTTGCTGATCCCTCTGCTAAACAGGCAAGAATAGACCTTGACATGATCTATAATATAGAGACGTATTCTGCAGTAAATGCGTTAGAAGATGGAATTGATGTTGTCAGAGCTCATTTAGATACGTACTTTGATTATGGAGATGGCGCGAAAGAGAAGAGTTATTACTATATAATAGACAGGTATCTCGATTCAGACTTACCTGGTACCGAAATCGAATTTGAAAAGTACAAGTATCCGCGTGGTATTGACGGAAAACCTATTAGAAGAAAACCTATCCCTATGGATGACCACGGGCTTGATTGTTCGCGGTACATTATCCAGTCTGCTTATCATATTATTTTAGAAATAGCTTATCCTGAACAAGAAACTGTAGAAGAGTCTGGTTACTGGTTTTAAGAAGTTGCTCAAACTGACTACTATTATGGATAATAACAATAATTATTAATTATTGTTAAAGTTCCTTATTAGGGAGGAATTCAATGTTTGACATATGGAGGCTTAAACGTAAGTTAGTTAGAGAGAACCTTGAGTTTGAAACTAATCAATTAGCAGTCGCTAATTCAACTCTTGAAAACGCTCTTGAGGCTAGTAGAAGAGTCCAAGAGGAACCTGACCATAATATGTGGTTCCAACATGGACAAGGAAGTGATATTGGAACTGGGACGAGTTTGTTGAGCTCCGGTTTTAGTAAATACGACCATTACCAGATGCTTGACGAGTCTTGGAGGCAGTACCATACAAACTTGTTTGCTAGGGCCGTTGTCAGAAATCTTGGTAAGTTTATTTTGGGAAGGGGTCCAACAATTAAACCAGTTTCTAAGAATGTAAAGGTAATGGAGAAGTGGAATGAGTTCGTGATGGACAACGCTTGGTCTCTTAGGGAGAAGGAATTAGTAAATCGAGTTTTCCGAGACGGAGAAGTATTCCTCAGATTTTTTGTAGACGAAAATAATGGCAAGATCAAAACTAGGTTTATTAGAGCCCAGACCGTCAGGAACCCGCCTAGTAGTTCTGAATGGAATAAGGGGGAAGTCGTTTCTTTTGGTGTCGGAACTAATCCCGACGACGTAGAAGAGCCATTAACTTACTATATATGTAATCCTATGGATGGTAGTTTAAAAGAAAAGATTGATGCCAAAGACGTTTTGCATATTAAGATACTTACGGATTCCGATATGAAGAGGGGAATTAGTTTTCTCTTAATTGCACTTCCAATGTTAGGTAAGTACTCTAGTTGGCTTGATGATAGGGTTATACTTAACAAAACTAGGTCTGCTATTGCTCTTATAAAGACGATAGAAGGGAATAGTGGAGTCGTTACTAATATCCGAGATAATCAGCGAGCAGAGACCCAGGATTTTGACAAGAACAAGTTGAAGGCCTTTCGCCCTGGAACCGTCTTGACTGCTACTAAGGGGATAACTTACGACATGTTGTCCCCGAAGATAAATGCAGCAGACGTGAAAGACGATGGGCGGTCAATGTTGCTAGCAGTAGCAGCGGGGTGTGGACTGCCTGAGATGATGCTAACGGCCGACTACAGTAATGCGAATTACTCGAGTAGTATGATAGCTCAGAATCCTTTTGTTAGAGAAGTAGAAGATTGGCAAGACTTCTTTGCGTATCCCTATAAACTTACTTTTGCTCGAGTTATTCAAGCTAATATCGACTTTGGTGAATTGCCAGAGAACGAAGAAACTGGGTGTGAGGTTGAGTTCCCTCCTCTTATTACTGCAGATACCCTTAAGAACAATAAAGCAAGAGAAATACAACATAAGAATAAAATTATTTCTAAAAAAACTTGGCAAATGAAAGAGGGATTAGATCCAGAGACAGAAGAAGATAATATGGGTGACGAACAAGATAAAGACATTTACAAGACCCCATTTAACATGCCTACCGAGCCAGTCAACCAGTTTGGTGCTGAGGATGATGAGGTAGACGAGGAGCTTGAGGATGATGAAGAGTATGATGAATTAGAGGATGAAGAAGTAGATCCTGATGAAGAAGACGAGCCTGAATAATGGCTGCTGTAAATTCTGAGCTTCGCGATTTAATATTAAAGAGACAACACTACATTCAGTCTTTTGAGAATGGTAGTATACGTGACATTGCTGCCCACTACGATGCTGCTAAACCTGCCCTTGTTACACAACTTGCCCGCCTGCAATCCTTTGAAGAAAGATCTGGCCTTGTACAACCTACCTTGCAATTCAGAATGAATCGTCTTAATGCTCAAATTAACGAGATAGACGTTGTTGTAAAATCTGCTAATAGGGGTGCGATAAATTCCCTTACTAGCGACTTAGAAGGATTTGCTAGATTAGAGAAGGGACATTACGAAGGTCTCTTAGGTGCCCAGTTTGGAGCAATAGGAGTGAACATTGTTAGGATTCCTTTTGAACACGTAGACCGGATGGTTAGGACTCCACTTGGTGGACTTGTCTACAATGAACGAATGTTCAACACTTATAGAAGCGCCATGACGGAAATGAAGAGTGAACTAACTCAGTCTTTGATCTTAGGCGAAGATATGGCAAAGGCGTCGAGGCGATTAGTAGGAGTTGGTGATAGATTTGGTGGGACGGTTGGGAGGAAGTTAAAAGAGAGGGCGGAGGTAATAGCAAGGACTGAAATAATTAGAGTTAGCAATGAAGTTAGTTCTGGTATTTACGACGCTAATACAGATGTCCTTAAAGGTATGCAATACATAGCAACCTTGGATAATCGTACATGTTTAGTATGTGCTAGAAGTGATGGGAAAGTTTTCTACTTTAACAAGAACCCAATAAGTCAAGGGGAGAAGCCAACAAGACATCCAAGGTGTAGATGTTCGCTTATGCCTGTTTCTAAGACGTGGAAAGAGTTAGGCGCAGATATGCAAGAACCTCTAGAGGGTGGTAGACCTTTTGTTTACAAAGGAAAACCTCCACCTGGGTTAAGTAAAAGGATGTTACAGTTCCGTGGAAACCCTACACGTTGGTCTGGCCAAGTTCCAGCGTCGCTTAAATACCCAGATTGGTTAAAAGCAATGGATATTGACGACCCAGAGTTTGTTCGTGATATCCTTGGTAATAAGAAGTACGGGTTGTGGCGGAGTGGAAAAGTCCAACTTAAAGAGATGGCTAAGAACAATAAGGTTCTTACGCTAAAACAACTTGACGACTTAGTTGGCGGCCAGTACGTTTATGGTCCTCCTTTAGCAAAGGCTCCAATAGGTGCTACCAGACAAGTAGAGTGGGAAATAGCAAAGAAGAACCTTGACGATTACATGGACTACATGAGGGGTTTAAAGACTACTAGAATAGATCCAGCAGATATTACTGGTGCCCAGATTGACGAACTAATAAGTACTGTTAAGGGTGGCCCTAAACTTACTACTCATAGGTTTTTAAAAGGATTAAGAGAAAAAGAAAGAGGTGCTGCTAAAAAACTTGGAAAGAAAGTTCCCGAACCTAAAGTAGTAGTACCTAAAGCTACAAAAGTTACTCCACCATCCTTCGTAGAGAAAGAATTAAAGAAAGAAGCGGCAAAGAAGTCTAAAGCGTTAGAAAAAGTTGAAGAGGAAATTGGTGTTGAAAATGAGGTAACTAGTTACTTGACTGGGGAAATCGAATTTATGGAGAGAAGGTTAAAGGCAAGTGATGTGGATCTTGACATAAAAGTAAATATTGAAAAAGAGCTTGCTGGCTACAAAAAGGTAATTAAAAGCAGAGACGACTACGACATTGCTTACAACAACTATGTAGCGGTACTTAGTGAAGATGCTTATAAAAAAGAACGAAGGAATCTATTTAAGTCAATTGTTGATGTTGAAGACATTGAAGATGAAGTAGAGGCACGTAGGTTACTTAATCTAATAGTTGATGAGACTAGTTATATTCCAGCTGACTTGTTAGCTGACATGAAAACTCACTCAAAACTTAGATTTGAGATTTTAGACGAGACTGGTCGTGCTAATTTCGATCCGACTGGGGGAGAACCACTTAAAATTTCTTTGTTTACTAAAAGGGATGTAACTGGAAAGTGGGACTTGGAAGCTCCGTCGCATGAACTTGCCCATGCTATAGACAATCATTTTAGTGGTACTAACGGAAGTGTTGGGATGGAATGGCAGACTGGTAAATTTGTTGCTTCCAAAGAAGGAGATGATATACGTAAATGGTTTGACGGTCATAAAACTGGTAAAATTGGAGAGTATGAAAATGGAGATGGTGAATTTTGGAGAGATAATTGGATAGATGATTACGAAGGTAGATACTACGATGACGTTGATGGAGATGGAGTAGAATGGTGGTCTGTAAACGTGCACCGGTACCAGGGGTACTTATCTGAAAAAAGGTCACTTACGAAAAAACTTTTAGATGAAGTTGATCCTTCTGATAAAAGTTTTCTTGCGTTAGTTAAAAAAGTAGACGACGAAGCCCTTAAGTCTACGGAGTGGGGAAAAGCTAAAAACTTTTATCCAAATCTTACAAAACATATTGAGAAAAAGTTTGATCCTGAAAAAAGGTTCATGTCCTTTATACCAGGGAAGGTTACAAAGAAGGTAGTACCACCAGTAGTGAAGCCACCTCTTAAGGTCGTAAAAAAGAAGGTAGTACCGAAAAAAGTAGTAGTGCCTACTCCTACGCCTACGGGAATAGTTGCACCTCCTCAACAAGTTTTTGATTCTTTAGACTTTGTGCGCGATTTAATATTATCTGGTGGAAAACCAAATAAGAAAGTTTTTGATCTGGTTACTAGTGCTGGTGTTGACTGGTTGGATCAAACTGTGACTAAAGGTACGTATAGGTTGTATCGTGGGATTGGTCTAATTGAGGATAGGTTAACTGCTTCTCAGATTAGAATTGTTAACTCTTTAAAAGATGGCGACGAACTTCCAAGTTTTTTATTTAAACAACACGTTAATGTCGCTTCTTATACTAAAAAGAAATCTCTAGCGAAGTCTTATTCGGAAGGTAAGATGCAAATTGTAGTAGAAGTTGACGCCCCTAGTGGAAAAGTTTTAGTCGACTTAGAAAATTTACCAGATCTTCTTAAGAAGTCGAAGCTTAAGAAAAGTCTGTTTGAACCAACAACTCCCTTTGATTCAGATGATTTTGGATACCTGAAAGCTGACAAAGAGGTTTTCCTTCTTGAACCTGTAAAAGCTAGGATTATATCTATAAAGGGTAAGTTAAACCCTAAACACGTAGATGTTGGCGTTCTCGTTCCAAAAGTGGATAAACTCGTTCTTACAAAGAAGGTTGTAGCTAAACCGTTAGCCGTACCCCAGAAAATTCAAGCACCTTCTCCTAAAAAGTTAAAGAAAGCGATTAAGGGTAGCCCTGAAGCTGTTGCTATAAAAGCAGGTAAAGACCTTAGAGCCTATAAGAGAAGGATGAAAACGTCTATTAATGTTGATATTAATAAGATGAAAGACGGCCAAATTAGAGCGTTAATACGTAGTACTAAGGGTGGCCCTAAACTTAATATGCTTAAAAAGTTCATTAAGTTAAGAAAGGTAGAGAGAGATGCTTTGGCGAAAGTTGGAAAGAAAGCTTTAGTGACGAAAAAGCTAGTACCTACTAAGAAGGTTGTTAAGAAAGTAAAAAAGGTTGCTGTTAAACCTGTAGTAGGGACAGAACCAGTACAGCTACAAAAAGAACTTAAAGGTATTATGAGTAGGATTAAAGAGATAGGAAAAACTATATCAGACCAAGGTGGAGTTATTGACGCAAAATCTATAAAAGCTTTTATTAAAGAAGATCGTTTATTTCAACAACAATATCAAAGTTCCATGAAGGGGTATTTAGATCAGATAAAGAACAAAAAATTGTGGATGGAATGGAAGAAGATTCAAGATAGAAGATTAATAATTGTAAAGAAACTGAAACCTGCGATTACTCCTGAAAAGTTTGTTAAAGCAGTAAAGTTAAATTTTGTGAAAGAGATAAAACCAGTACGTAAAAAAGGTATACCTAATAAGAGAACTCTTCCTAGCTCTACTTCTAGTATTAAAGCTAAACAGATTCGGTCAAACAGTAAAAAGGCGGAAGCTAAGTTCCTAAGGGACTTAGATGTAAAATACGATAAACTTATAGAAGATGCTAAGCAGTTTACTGAAACGAGAAGGGACGCGCCAACTGATCAACTTAGAGATTATGTAAACAAGTTTACTGGAAATTCGTACTCAAAACCTGAAATTGAAAGGTTAAAGAAAACGTACCTTGCTTACCGAGACGATGTACTTAAAGCTCGGAAAACTAACTTTTATGTACAAGAAGACATGGTATTTAAAGGTCCTTGGGTATTCCCAAACGGGACGACTGGGTTTATTCAAATAGACGATGCTGAACTGTACAGGTTATTTAGCCAAGGCAGACACAAAGAGGTTAAGATAATTTCAGACGCAGACGCTGCGTTTGGAGATATTGGTGAGACCTTAAAGATTTCTAAAAAGACTGGTTGGTATAAATACCAACAAGACGTTCGTGTATCTGAAGCATTTGAGAATTTTTATCGTCCAGAAAGAGAAAAGCTAATCGAAAAGACAACTGAAATTGTTAATAGAAGATTAGAGAAGAAAAACGCGTTCTATACTTCTAAACGACAAGTTGCTCTCGAATTCAATACTGGCAATAACGCTAAAGACGCTAGTAATTATATAACTAGCCTTGACATGGATGTACAAGACTCTATTAGAAGATATACTAATGGGTCAGACGTAGACGTAAATGGTAATCTGAGATTTGGAAAGAAGATTACTGGTGGAGAAAGCGGAGATAAGTTAATAAATGAGAGAGTTTTTACTGATTTAGATGAAATTTTTGCTAGAGCTCCACATTATGAGGGAAAATCTTACCGGGGAGCTGTTTATAGCCAAAGTGAAGTTGATGAGTTGGAGCGACTGGCAAAATCTAATGGAGTGATGACAGACAATGGGTTTATGTCTACGTCTGCCGGTAGAGAAGAAGCGGCAGCATTTGCAATTGATGTTGAAAAGGTAGTTAAAGGAAGAGACATTCCTGTTTTATTTGAAATAGAAGGAAAAAGTGGTTTTTACCTTGAATCGATGACTGACTTTGCTGGAGAGAGGGAAGTTTTATTTAACCGATCTACTTCGTTTAAAGTTAAAGGTTTCAGGTCTGGAAAAATTGCTATGGAAGATGGACCTAGGGTAGCGGCTAAGATAGTTAAACTTGAAGAGGTAACTAAGAAAGTCAAAATTGAAGCTCCGCCAGTAAAGATTAGTATACCATCGAAAGTGGTTAAGAAGGTTGTACCTAAAAAGGCAATACCTAAAAGACTGTCTAGCGATGCAAAGTGGTTGGAAGACAAAGGGCAAAAAGAGTGGGGAAGTATTAAACGTATGGTGGTCAAGAAACTTAAAGGTTTGGGAGAGCCATCAGACGAGATTGAGGAAGAGGAAGAGTTAGATAACGTTTCTCTAACTCAACTTAACTACATCAAAAAGTTTGTAGGTAAAAAGACTCCAGAGGCTAGGGCACTTTCGAAGATTATTAAAATAAGAAGAGCTTTAAGAAAGTTAAGTAAGTTAAGGAGGTAATTGTGGCTAAACTAGATCCAAGAGCACACCATTTTGTTTCAGATGGAGATACGTTTCACCATCCAATTTGTAATGACTGCGTTTGGTATTTAACAGATGCAACCTGTCAAGCGTTTCCAGACGGGATCTTAGACATAGTACTTACTGGGGAAAATAACCATTCACAAAAACTGCCTGGTCAAATTGGAGATTTTGTGTTTAAGAAGAAGGAGGGAGCATGAAAGTCAATGTTAGTAAGGACAATATAAAAGGTAGTGTTGAGTACCTTGAAAAAATAAAGGACTTCATCGTTTCAATAGACGATTCGGTTATTAGTGAGGCTATACAAAGGTATTTAACAACTGAACGGGAGTTCAAGATTCCAGAAAGTCAGAAGATTGATGATTACAGAATTGATAGTGCTAAACCTGCGGAAAACAGAACGTATTTTGAGCTTTCTTTAAATACTCTCTACGCTAACACTGGTGTTTTTGTACACTGGGATACTTTAGTTGAATAAGTTGTCAAAACTATATCCCTTTAGATATACTTATAGTTATATAATATACGAGCAGGCAGGAAATGCCAAAGCAATTAGAAGATTGTATTAAGAAGGTTATGGCGCAGGGCAAAACTAGGGACGAAGCTGTCCCTATTTGCGTTGCTTCGACTGGTCTTAAAATGAAGGAAGACGAAGTCGAGAAGCCTAAACATACATTTATTGAAAACTGTGTTGGTCCTGGATACTGGAAATTTAGTTAACTTGTTTACAGGAGACATACCACAATGGCTATTAAAGTTAAGTTAATCCATCAAATCCGCGACGTTACAGACTCGTGGGATGGGAACATGTTTAAGGACGTTGTCGAGGCTGGGATAGACGAGCCTAGTCATACTATACAAAATGTTTGCGTATTTGGTTCACGCCATAGTAAAAATGGTTACACCTATCAAGACACTGCAATAGACAGCCTTACTAACTTCACAAGTGGCGCCAAATTCTTTATAAACCACCCTTCAAAAAGTGAATCTAAAGACAGAGATGGTGTTAGGAATATGAAAGATTGGGCAGGTGTGTTTACTAACGCACATCGTGAAGGAGAAAAGGTTTTTGCTGACTTAGGTGTTCGACCGGTTTTTTGGGAGTTAGTAAAAGACGTTGCTACTATGAGACCTCAGGGGGTAGGGAACTCTATTAATTCACGAGTTAAGGTTTTTAAAGATGAAAACGGAAAAGAGCACGTAGTAGATATAGAAGCTCTAAAAAGTATTGATTTAGTTGCTTCTGCCGCAACGACTCAGAATTTGTTTGAGAGTGCAATAGAAAATGCTAATAGTGAAAGGGACGACTTTGTCGAGTCTCTTTCAGAGGGAGAAGAGAAGGCTTTTATTTTTCACAACCTATCAGTTCTTAGTGAGGGACTCCTTGCTGAGAAGATTAAAGAAAAAGAAGTGATGAGGGCGATTAGCAATCTCAATTGGATGGCAGCTGATGTTATAGAAGAGATTTTGAAGGATAAGAAGAAGAATTTTAAAGACAAGAAGTCTGATATAAGTAGTATTTTAGACGACTTGGAGTCTCAAATCGGAAAGATCATGTCTGGAAAGAAAAAATCTTCTAACGATTCTAACTCTCCAGAACTTTTATTTCACAAAACCGAACAGGAGGATGACATGGATTTCACAAAACTGACTTTGGAAGACATTTTAAAGCAAAGGCCGGACATACTTGACGCAGCTAAAGCGAAGTACGAAGACGCTGCTAGAATCGCTGGGATTGAGGAGTCTAATGATAAGCTGACTAAAGCTAACGAAGGCCTGGTTAGTAACAATACAGATTTGACCAAGAAAGTTGAAGAGCTAACTAAAAAGGTCGAAAGTCTTTCGAAAGATCTCGACGCTTTCCAGACGAAAGATAAGGCTAATAAGAAAGAAGCTTTTATTTCTGAAAAAATAAAAGAGTCGAAGCTTCCTGACGAAGCTATTTCTGACGTTTTTAAAGCGGACTTGATGTTGAAGGCAGAGGCCGAGATTGAAGTCGCTCTTGCTGATAGAAAGGGACTTTGGACTGCTTCGTCTGGAAAGGTTGTGAATTCTGGAGAGGAGTTTGTTCCTGAAGGTGGCGAGCCCAAGACGGTTACTAAAGAGAAGAAAGAATCCGCGGTGGAAAAGTTCAAGTCGACTTTAAAGTAAGTTGTTTTCAGTAAAAACTTTTGACCTTTATTTTAGGAGGTTTCACAAATGGCACAAAGACAAAGACATTTACGTGGTGAAACTAACGAAGTCACAGTAGATGTTCACGGGCACACCGTGATAGAAAAAGGTGATTTCGTTTGTGTGAACAATACGGCAGCGCTTTTTAAGACTGCTCAAGCCCCAGAAACTAGTGTGGACTTCTACGCGTATCCGGTTAATTACCTTGGTGGAGTTACTAATGGTTACTATGATAACACTTTCTTAGGAATAGCAATGAAGGGAAGTGTCAGTGGTACTACTGAAAAGATACCAGTAGCAACTTCGGGTGTTTTCAGAATGCCATTGAAGACTCAAGCCGGAGTTACCGTCACTCGTATCGTTTCTGGCGCGACATCTGCCGCAAAAGCAGCGTACCCACAAAAGGTCATAACCAAGACTCTTGCAGAACTTACGTCGTCTTACTTTTGTGTGGTTGGATTGTGCGTCAAGACCGCGTCCGGAGCAACCGCGTGCGATTTTGAGTTGATTACCCGCTACGCTGGGGTTACGAATGCAGATTGGAATGCGCTGTAATTTTCTCTAACGCATTGATAATAGACTAAGGAGGTTCCACAAATGGCACAAAAACAAAGGCACCTTCGTGGGAATCCTAATGAGATTACCATAGATGTGCATGGTCATACCGTAATAGAAAAAGGAGACTTTGTTTGCGTAAACAATACTGCGGCACTCTTTAAGACCGCTAAAGCTCCGGAAACTAGTGCGGATTTTTACTGTTTTCCAATTGATTACCTTGGTGGTACTACTAACGGTTACATGGACGAAACTTTTCTCGGAATAGCAATGAAGGGAAGTGTCAGTGGTACTACTGAAAAGATACCAGTAGCAACTTCGGGTGTTTTTAGGATGCCTCTAGTTACCCAAACTGGGGTAACAATTACTCAACTAGTTTCTGGTGCGACGTCTGCTACTGCAACTTTCTACGCTCAAAAGGCGGTAAGTAAGACTCTTGCAGAGCTTACAACTGCGTCAAGTTACTTTAACATCGTTGGGCTTTGTGTAAAAACAGAATCTGGTGCTACTAACGTTGACTTCAAACTCGTTACGAGGTACTCTGGAGTTACTTCTGCAGATTTCTGGGCACTTTAATCACGGGGGTCATGAAATGCTGTGGTTGATTATGATCGTAAACTATACAGGGAATCTTGGGGTAGGAACAGGCAGTGTATTATAGACATTCACGGCAACATCGAAGTTTCGAAAGGGGATTTGTTATTTGTCGACAAATCGAACGGGTTGCGCTCGCAGGGAGCGTCTACTGCAGACTGGTATGGGTATCCGTTCAGCAAACTGTCTGGTTCGACGGTAACATTAGCAAGCAACAGGAATCTTGCGGCTACTAATTTCTTAGGAGTTGCAGCGTGGCACTCAGATAGTGGTGTCACAGAAAAGTTAGCAGTTCACGTTGGTGGTTTATTCTTGTTTGGTTTAAAGAATGTTAGGACTTTGAAAGTTGGACAACAAGTCATCCCTGCCGGATCAGGAGTTACATTGTATAATCAGAAAGTTACAACTTCAGTTTCCGGATCTTCAGACCATGTTGGGTTAGTTGCTAGGGGTGGATCTTTCCAGAGTGTAGTTGAGTTCAGTCTACTTACACTTTTTAGTGGTAATACCAATTTAATTACGTAAGAAGGAGGACTATAAAAAATGATAAGAAACAGATTAGGTGTAGCTCTCAGGGATATGCATGAGTCTTTAGGCAACGCCGGGACCGTAGAGGCCATTGAGGGTATGCTTGAAAAGGGTGAATTGAATCCTAACGATTTTTCTCTTAAGGAATGTTGGGAGGCTTTTGAGCGAGATCCTCAAACGGGCCTTGTTAGAGACATATCAGAAGCAGTTTCTACAGACATGTTCCCCAAAATTACTGGGGTACTTATCAGTGCGACTCTTATTAAAGCTTACAACTCAGTCAAGACTATTGGTAAATTGCTTACTCATACCGTTAAGTCGAATATGGAAATTGAGACTTACGCGGGTTTTAATGCGGTTGAAATGCCGGAAGAAGTCCAGCAGGGAGCTCCGTATAATGACAGTGGGATTGGTGAGAAATTCGTAACTGTACCTCACCAGAAATATGGTCGGATTATCTCAATTACGGAAGAAATGATCTACTTTGATAAGACTAATCAGATCATTGCTCGTGCTAAAGGAATTGGGAAAAAGGCCGCGCAGTACAAAGAGAGACTGATTGTTAATGGTGTACAAGATATAAATACGAATGTGTACAGGCCAAGTGGTGTAGCGGCCGCGTTCTACAGGACTACTGCTGTTGGAGATAGGGAACAAAACTCCAGAGCAACTACTCCCTTTGGTGAGGTTGGATTGAGAGAAGCTTTTAAGCTCATGCACATTCAGCAAGATGAGAACGATGATTACATTACTATTGATCCGGCTAATGTTTACGCGATCTTTCCTTTCGACCTGTGGGTTGAAGCTGTTCAGATGCAAAAAAGTACTCTCGTACCTGAGGGAACTGAGAATGCTGTAAATATTTGGAAGGGTGCTTTTACTCCAATTACCAGTCCTTATGTTACAGTTCAAAGTGCGACTACTTGGTTTCTGGGAGATTTTGCAGAAGACTTCATTTGGTCTGAGGTATGGCCGTTGCAGACTTTCTCTTCAAAACCGGGTCATGAAGACGAGTTCAATAAAGACATCAAGGCAAAGCATAAAGTCCGTTTTTACGGTCAGGTTGCTGCACTTGACGACAAACACGCGTATAAGTTCACTGCCTAATAGGCGTAGTATCTAAGTTGTACTTTCAAAGGCGGGGTGGACCGAGATTGCTTCCTGTTTTCTCTCCGCACCCCGCCTTTTTAATTAAAAGGAGGAAACAACATGGCAAGACCAATAAGAAACGATTATGCTCGACCTAGTAGAAACTGGGGAAAGGTCTCCGCAGTTACTATTGTAACTCACCCTTCTGCTGTCACTATCACAAGTGCTGTAAGTGGATCTGTGCAGAATGACAGTGGGTACGCTATGTGGCATCCTACTGATAACCAAATGATCACTTCTGGTATCCTCAGCTACGCTGGTTCTTCTATAACTGCCGCAGCTCTTGGCTTGACGACTATTAAGTCTGTCGTAGTATCTGGTGTTTCTGGAAGAGGTGGTTCTACTATAGTAATCCCCATCGTAACCGCAGAAACAGACTGGACGTCTGGTGTTACTTCGATTAGCCTGAACGTCTACGACATCAAGGGTACTCTCTACGGGAGTCCAGCCTCCGTCGCTTACGTAGCGGTGGGGACGTAATAATCTTATTCTAAGGGGGTGAGGTTATGAAAGTTCTTTCGTTCGGAACTCTGTCCGATGTAACTGGTGGTGCTTTAGTTAGTGGTGTAAGTACTTCTCCTATCAACATCTCTAATAGACAAACTCCCAATCTAGGTATCTGGGTTTCTGTTGAGGGTGATACCGGCAGAACTGGTGGTTCCGTCGCTGTGTTTACCCGTTATCACTATCAGAAATCTGGTTCTTCTTATGCTCTTTCTGCTACTCCTGCTTTCATTGTTAAGAGTGGGACTAGTATTTCGGGAGACGTTAGTACTGGTATGTACTACAGGGAAGTAATTTCAAGCGCGCCTTGGATGAAGGTTGCTGCAGTTTCTTCAAAAAGCGGAAGTACGCAACACGGGAGCGGGGTTAGTACTACTTTAGCAGTTAAGTGGGCAGTTCTAGCAGTATGATTTAGGAGTTTCGCATGTCTAATGGAGACGTTACGTTCAAAAATGAAGCAGAGAGAAAAGCTTGGTGTGGAGAATTTTGTCCTGAACATTCGAGGTTAGACGATAACTTAAAAGATGCGAGGGGGAAAGTGTCGATGAGGATCTTTTCAATAGCTATTGGTATTATTGTACTAGTATTTGGGGCGGTTTTTACTCTTCAATCAAAAACGTCTAGCAATGTTACTGCTATAGATAAAAATACTGCTCTTATACAACAAGCACAAGAGCGTGTAGTATTAACGTTAGATAAAATACAGAAGAAATTAGAGGATCATAGAGACCGACTCGACTCACATAAGTAACAATTTACTAAAACATTTTAGTAACCCCTAAACAAGGAGAGCACTTGTATGGTATGGGTACTTACATGTATGATGGCTATACCTCTCATATTCGCCCCGAGAACGTTTTTCAATGGTTTTGCGTTGCCACAGACGCTCGCCCTTGGTACGCTCTCCACCTTGGGCGTCTTGTTAGGGTTGGCTAGTGGAGCTTATGTCTCCACTAGTCTCCCTAGCATTTTTTCCCTTTTATTTATCGCTTGCCTTGTAGTTTCTTTCCTAAAAAGCGAACCAATTCATAACGGAAGAAAAGAAATAGGTCTTCAGTTTCCACTTGTCTTAACTTTTCTGTTGTTTGTTTCTTTCCTTACTCCAGAAAATTTAAAGTGGCCTATACTTGCTAGTGCTATTGGGACAATTCTTTGTTCTATCTACTCTCATATCCAAACTCTGGGAGTTGATCCATTCTTTCCTAATAAACTGAAGGGTGGAGGCGCTGTAACAAACGCTATTGGGACTGTTGGTAATCCGAACTTCTTGGCCTCATACTTATGTATTGCAGTATGGTTTCTAGTATATTCAGCCTTGGAATTTGATAGTACCCTTTTCTTATTTGTTGGGTTTACTGCTTTTGTCTTAATCAAAACGAGATCTAGAGCTGGACTCTTTGGTTTCCTTGGAAGTGTCTGGTTTTTTATTTTAGTCTGTGCGTACTATGGTCAACTCTTCTTCTATGATGATTTGGTTTCCTATGGTGGTGTTATTGTTAGTTGTATTGCGGTCGTTGCAACTATTACTCTCTTCAAAGTTTACTGGAAAACATTTTTTTACAAACCAGTAGACCCGAAAGGGGATCAGGTTTGGTATGCATCGTTCAGGTACAGACTGTGTTACTGGATTTGTGCTCTTAAGCTTTTCAAAGCAAAACCAATTTTTGGGTGGGGGTTATGGAGTTTTCGTAGAGAAATATATAACACTCAGGCTGACATTCATAATGAGGACGGGGAGTTTTTAAAACCAGATAGATATTTAACTCCACAACCTAGAGAAGTGCACAATGATTACCTTGAACATCTAGTTGAGTTTGGAGTTGTTGGTACTCTTATTTTTCTATGTTTCCTAGGTTCGGTCTACTATGTTGGTTTTAAATTTCTTGGTACTTCTACTGGCCTTGAATTCTTTAAGATGCTTACACTTCTTGCTGGTTTAACGGCAATAGCAGTCGATGCTATCTGGTTCTTTGCTTTAAGACTTCCTTCTACTGGAATACTTTTTTGGGGGATCTGTGGGTTAATAGTTGTCAAAGCACAACTTTTAGGAAATTCAATACTACTTAGTACTAACATCTTTTTAGTTTTTCTTGTTGGTTTACTTTTAGCCGGATTCTTATGGGAATGTGTTATTAAGAGATGTGCTGCTTCTTACCATCTGTTAAGGAGTAGAGTAATCCAAGATAGTAAGAAAAGGATGGAACACTTAGTTAAGTCGATATTATGGGCGCCGAATGACACTATAGCAAGAACTCACGCTTGTATGGCAGCATTAGAGCACGATCCAACTATTGCTAACATACATGCTTGGAAGATAGTAGAACATTACGACGGGATGACACCTTTAAACGCGGCCTTGTTTAACGTTGGTTTAGCAGTGTCAAAGACGCAGAACATCTACGACCATGCAGAGATGTTCCTTAAGAAGTCTCACTATTTACTACCTAGTTTTGCTCCGCCATTAACACTTTTAAATGGAACTGATGGAATTGGAGTGAGGACGAGGTACAAGGGAGGGAGAGCAGTCATGAGGATTTCCGATGAGGGTACACTTTGGAGAGTTAGAGCGTTACTTGGGGAAGTTGAACGATGTGATTTAAACTTACAATTACATAATATGAGGAAAGTGCAGGTTAACTTAGAAGAACAAAACTTAAGTACTCAGAAACAACTAGCTATATCTCAACTAGAACGATCTTTACTTCAAGAAAGGAAAAGATTAAACGTTCCAGATAACTGGCCGTTCGATCCAGAAAAAGGAACTTTTCTCGATCCACAAGAAATGAGTGAAGAACAGAGAAAGAAATTTGGAATAAAAATGGGATAGGAGGCTAGAGATGAGTAAGTACAGAAAAGTTCTTGAAGACTTACTAGAAAGTAGTGAGGCAAATGAGTACTTAACGAAAATCCCAAAGACAAGACACGAGGCCTGGTTGTTAACTACTGCTCTTTGTTCTATTTCTATTCTTGAAACTCTTGAAGAGTTAGTTTCGTTAGTCGAAACTGGGCAGAGAACGAAAAAGTTGGAAAGAAAGAAGGTGGATTAATATGAGTTTCTCTTTCGACCCCACGAGTGACAGGGGTAAAGTTAGACTTTATTGTCATGATACTACAGATGGGACTTATGGTACTGACTTCGATTTTTCAGATGCTGATATAGATGCGTTCCTTGAACAGGAATCTGATAGCGTTTGGTACGCGTCTGCTGCTGCTTGTAGAGTCTTAGCAGTTAAAGCAACTGCGACTGCGTTTCTGTTAAAGATTCCAGGTGCAATAGAACTTGATAAGAGGCAGATTGCTAAGATTTATCTTGGGCTTGCAGACAAGTACCAAGCAAGAGCAGATGGTAGTGCAGGCGGTATTGTTGAATATGTTGATTCTTTTGCTATATTGTATGATGTACTTGGGCGGGAAATTGGTGAGTTTGTTGGAGACCCAGTATAGGGAGGAATAAAAAATGAAAAAAAGAATATTAGTTGGTAGTTTGTTTTTTATGTTGTTACTTCTAGTTAGTAAAGTTGAAGCTAGAGACTACTATTTAGTATGTGATCCGCAGGTTGGAGTGTCTTCGTACACACTTATAGTTAATGGTATGGTAGATCCTGTTGTGTATCCTGCTGAGCTTGATGGAAGTGTTAAGATACTTTTGACTGGGTATGTTCCAGGAACGCCTTATATATTTGAGCTTGTGGCCGTTGATGTCAGTGGTTGGGGGTCTGACTTATCTGACCCTTTATCTGCCACCAAACCCGTAAAGAGCTTAAGTGTAAGAATAAAAAGTGAATAAGAAAGAAGGGAAAGTTGCCTAAAAGGAGTAAGAAATGAGCAATTATCATGTACTAAAAGTAAGCGATAAAAAGGATAGTGCTAACGTGGCCTACCATGTAGGTGTTCCTAGTGAAAATAATGTAGCAGGCGTCAATTTACGGTCAGCAGTTAGCCAATCTTTATCTGGAGTTTCGCCGTCTCAAGTGCCTTGGTTGCAAGGAGACTTTTCAATTGAATATGCTGGACTACAAAGTGGTGTTACTTATGAACATGTAGAAAGTATAAGGTTTAATGCTAATTTGTCTAACGCTAATAAACAACTTGCTATAGATGGTAGGTTTACTGAACTTGTTACTTCTATACCAAATAAAATCAGAGCTCGTTTCAAGTTCTGGGGGTTGAATAGGGACGTTCCTTAAAAAGAGGAAGAAGGGGGATTGTAAACTATGGCTACTGCTAAAAAGGTTTGGGGTGGAGTTAGTAATGCGCTTGCGTTCAGAACCGCAGTTTCTTCGACTACTATTCATAGTAGTGTTATTGACTTGGAAACAAATGGGTACGAGGGGTGTTTAGTAACGGTAGAGTACGACGCGAACGGTACTACTGATAATCTTAATGCCTATATATATCCCTCCCTTAGTGCGACTACCAGCGGTTCATCAGTACCAGATGAAAATGCTATTATCTCTGCAAGTTTTGGTAATAATAAAGGCGTTACACAATACTCCACTATCGTTGTATCAGACTTGAGTTACTTTTGGGTAGGTCTTAAGTCTGATGGAGGGACTGATACATTTGCTTCTGGGGTTACTGTTAACCCATGGAGATGGGACGTTACGTAGATGAAAAGCTGTTTATTTTTTGTATTTAGCGAGGTCTATTAACTATGTTGGTGGGATGGCAGAAGCCTGTTCTGGGAACTCAGTTGATTTACGGCCATCCGCTCGTACTGGGACTTTTTAGAGCGTGGTTGATGAATGAAAATAGTGGTAAAATAATTCATGAATTGGTAGATGGTATTCTCCCCACCACTTGGAATTCTACTGTAACGTGGACCGGTAGGGGTTTGACATTCGGGGCTCTTGGTAATTTACGAGTAGAGGTTCCCAATTTTAAAGTTGGTAATGCCTTTACCGTTGCTTCCCGAATATATATAACAGATCGTGGTGCTAACTGGCCTGCTGTAATGGGAAATTGGACTGGGAAGGATGCCGATTGGTTTGTCGGGTGGGATCAGGGAAATTATTCCACTTATTTAGATACTGCCGCTGGAAATTACAGTATCGACAGCACAGTAGCGGTCACATTAAATCAGTGGATTGATGTAGCATATGTGTTTGATGGGAGATTTATTAGAATTTATGAAGATGGAATAGAAGTTGTCACTGATGATAATGGTGCATATACTACTATGTCTGACGAGGGAACGAGTGATATTGAAATAGGGTCGAATAGTGCTGATCGAACTTGGATCGGATTTATGGCACACCTATATTTCTGGAAAAATCGTGCCCTTAAATCTGCTGAAGTAATGAGTCTCCATATTGCACCTTATGCTATGTTTGCCCGCTCCTCAGCAGCTCGACACTTTGATACTATAGCGGTGGAGGCCAAAATGTTCCTGAAAAATGTATCATTATATGCATCATTAAAAGGAGATACAAATGGGCTTTGGAGGACTTTTAAAACAGAGTACGGCAGTTGATGTGCTGATAGGGCCATTTATTGATGATACAGATGGTAAAACAGCAGAAGGTGCCCTCACTTTATCACAAGCTGACATAAAATTATCAAAGAATGGACAGGCTTTAGCTCAAAAAAATGATGCTACGGCAGCATCCGCAGATGCGGATGGGTACTATAATTGTGAATTAGATGCTACAGATACAAATACTATAGGGCAATTAACACTTATTGTGCATGAAAGTGGTGCATTGGCTGTTAGGCAAGACTATCAAGTTGTGGAAGAAGAGGTCTATGTTGATTTATTTGCTTCTGGTGGGGTAGGATATTTAAAACCAACAACAGCTGGGCGAGATTTAGATGTTACGGTAAACGGTGAAGTTGGATTGGATTTTGGGAACACTACTGGAACAATAGATGCTGCTCAACTTGGTGCTGACTGTATCACAGCAGCTAAAATTGCCGATGACGCTATCGCAGCAGAGCATTTGGCTGCTGGCGCCATAATCAATGCCACTTTTGCTGCTGATGTTCAATCTACCGCTTACGGATCAAATATCATTGCCCAGGCAGTAGGGAAAACTATAGTTAATTACAATCTCGACCATCTGGTAATTGCTACTGGAGTAGTAGAAACGGATGGAGGAAATTCAACCACACAAGTCAAGACCGATCTTGCAGAGACTACAAATGATCACTACGACGTTATGACTATTTTGTTCACTTCTGGTGCTGAGGCAGGTCAATCTCGCCTTATAACTGGATATACTGGAGCAAGTGGAACAGTTTCTTGGAATGCTGCATTGACAGGGACGCCAGCAGATGACTCTACATTTATAATTTTGTCTGCTGGCACTACTGCTGATGCTGTGTGGGATGAGATCCTAACCGGATCGTCTCATAACATAACGAATTCTGCTGGTAAAAGGTTACGTCAGATTGAACAGGCTTTTATTCATGCCAGTGGAATTGTTTCCGGCGTTACCGATGGACACACCTTTACGTTAGATGCTGGCGCAGTAGCCGCAACAGATTACTACATTGGCGACCGTTTAAATATCACAGAGGGTACCGGATCAGGTCAATCAAGACTTATTGTGGGCTATACTTCTGGAAAGGTGGTCACTCTTGATAGTGACTTCATCACTAATCCTGATACATCGAGTTTGTATGAGGTTGACGCGGCAGACGTTCACGTTTCTTTATCGGATGCTGATCAAGCGCAGGGATTTGTTGCAACCTATACTAACACAACGACAATCACTCTTGACGCTGCGGCAATAGGAACAACAGATTACTATAAAGACTCTTTAATAGTCTTTACACACGGCTCAGGTGCAGGCCAAACAAGAAGAATTACAGGATATACAAATAGCCGTGTTGTCACTATGTCGCCAGCGTTGGTTACTGGTCTGGGTACCACGACGGTTTGGCATATTCAAGCTGCTGCGTCTGCGACGGAGGTAGTTGACGAGTGGGAAACCCAATCTCAGTCCGATCCGACAGGTTTCCATGTTAATGTTAAAGAAGTTAATGGTACTGCCCAAACAGCGAATGACAATGGGGCAGATATAAATACTTTAATAACAAATGTTGACTCACTAGTTTCTGGAGTTACGATAGATGATTTTTCCTCCCAAGCGAAGGGTATTTTAGGAGGAGTTACTCTTGCTGGGGTTAGTAAGGCGGTTCAGGTTACTGGTTCGGTAGATTCTGTAGTTTCTGGCGTTACTATAAACGACTTTTCCTCATCGGCTAAAGAGACACTTGGAGGTGTGACTATGGCTGGTGTTAGCAAGACTTATGATATAATCAGCTTTACAGGAAGTGTTGGTTCTATTACTTCTGGTGTTACAATCAATGATTTCTCCTCTCAAGCTAAAGAAACACTTGCTGGAGTAACAATAGCTGGAGTAAGTAAGGTAGTTCAGGTTACTGGCTCGGTAGATTCTGTAGTTGGAACTGTTGATTCTGTAGTGTCTGGCGTTACTATTAATGATTTTTCCTCTCAAGCTAAGTCTACTTTAGGTGGAGTTACTCTTGCAGGAGTAAGTAATACATTTATAGTGATTAGTTCAGTTAACTCTGTAGTTTCAGGAGTCACTATAAATGACTTCTCCTCTCAAGCTAAGTCCGCTTTAGGAGGAGTTACTCTTGCTGGTGTTAGCAGAACTTACAGTCTTGAAAATTTCAGTGACACTATTAAGGACGGTTGGAGTGGAGTTTCCATAGCTGGAGTAAGTAAAGTGTATGATATAATAAGCAACTTTTCAGGTTCTGTTGGATCTATCACGTCAGGAGTCACGATTAATGATTTCTCTTCACAAGCAAAAGAAACACTTGCAGGAGTAACAATAGCGGGAGTTAGTAAGACTTACGCTTTAATTAGCGATTTTACTGGTTCAGTTGCTTCGGTTACATCGGGAGTTACAATAAACGACTTTTCTTCTCAGGCTAAAGGAGTACTCGGAGGAGTTACCATCGCTGGTGTAAGTAAGGCATATGACCTGTTGGCTATATCAGGATCGGTCGATGCAGCGGATAAGTTAGAAGCAAGCGCCGAAACAATACAGACAGGAGCGGCTGAAGCTGGTACATTATCTACTACCCAGATGACAACCAACTTAACAGAGGCTACTGATGATCATTATAATGGTAGAATAGTAATCTGGACGAGTGGGGTGCTTCTTAGGCAGGCTACAGATATTACTGATTATTCTGGTGCGACTGGACTTCTTACATTTACAGCAGTCACTGAAGCTCCTTCTGCTGCGGATACTTTCGTTATAGTGTAGGAGTACTAATGCCCTATACCCAACTTCAAACTATAGGAACTCCTGGTAAGCGATTTTCGTTTGTTGCAAAAACTGATGCATTTGTACTACCGGCTATTCTAGATACTACTATAGAAAGCCAAACAACAACACGAAATATAGATACTCTAACGATAGTACGAGGTATAACAAGCCAAACGGTAGTGAGGAAAATAGAGAATCTTTAGTAAATTGGACGTGATATTGTACAATACTATAGGAGGATTTTGACGTGGCTGTGCAAAGAGAGTTGGTTTGGTTAGGCAGAGATAACACAATCGACTTATTATTGAAGAGTGATGGTAGTGCATATGACTTGTCTTCTGCTACTACTATTGCAATGGTCTTTAGTGGTGTGACTATTAATTCTGACGCGCAACCAAGCTGGTTTGACTGGACTACTTCAAGCTTAACTACTGGGCAAGTGAATGTTAGTCTTGGAACTGCTGGTACTTCTATACCTTCCGGTTTTGTATACGATGCTAAATTAATTGTATATACTAGTTCTAATACTAGGGGGATTATCTGGGGAACAGTCCCTGTTAGTGTCAAAGGGTAAGATATGGTACTCTTAAGCGATACTGAACTTGCGCAGATTAAATCGGATGTACAAGATATAATTCAAGATACTAGTATTAACACTACTATCAGGTATCGGCAGTTTACTGGAGAAGATTACTATGATCCACAAGGCCAATCCTGGCAGTCCCCTTATACTAACTGGTCTGGGGTAAGTGCAGTAAAAGGACTGATAGAGAAGTTAGAAGATGCTACTGCTAAAGGCGTAGAAATTGGAGACGTCAAGTTCGTTATAATGCAGTCTGCTGTAAGTAATGCTTTGAGTGTTTCTGATATTGTAGTCGAGAGCGGGACGTCGTACGATATCAAAGCGGTCAAGTATGATCCTCTTGGGATTGTTTATCAACTTTACTGTAGGGCGGTCTAACTATGGTTGAAAAAGGCCTGTTTTCTATGGAAATTGAAACTAGAAACTTCAACAAACATATAAAACAGTTTAAGAAGCAAGTAAATATAGTGGACGAAATTGTATTAAAGAAGTTCGCTTTCGACTTGATAAAGAAGATAATTGAAAAAAGCCCAGTTGATACTGGTAGGAGTAGGGCAGGTTGGTACGTCGCTATGGAAAAGTTAGGCGGCGGTTACGTGTTCGATCTCCAGTCGAAACAACCTGTAAGAGATTCTGCACTAGATCCAAAGGGGTACTCTGAAAGTGAAGTTGCTTTGGGAAAAGCGGAAGGGAGTTATACTCAAAGTTTAACTGGTAAAGTTAAATGGATAGAACTTGTCAATGGTGTCAACTACATTATCTTTTTGGAATATGGATCTAGTCAACAAGCTCCTTATGGTATGGTTAGGTTGTCTATGAGGGAACTTAGTGGGAAAAAGCTTCCAGTGCAGATGGGGAAAGCACTTCGGAAGGAATGGAATAAGTTTTACAGGATTTAGTTATGGTACTTAATGCTCAAGGTAAACTGCAGAACGTTAAAGCGTCGGTTGAGAAGTACGTTAATGATAAACTCGTTGTAACAGAGGGTTTTACAGTCAATTACGAAGGCCATCCATTCGAAGTTGCTAGTGCAGAAGAATGGATAGATGAAACAATACTTGGACTTGGAGATTTTGAGTATGTTAGGGGTGTTGATTCTAGTAGTTTTGGCCAGCTTACTAATGTTATCTTGAACTTTAATATATTTGTAAATAAAGAGAAAACTTTACAGTCTAATCGTCACTATGTAATACGTGACATTATATTTGACTACTTTAAAATTGGTACTACAGTAAACATGTACGATTTTTCAGAAGGTAATTTCGTTACGGTCATTCAAACATTAAAAGTTCGAGAAGTTGTAACTGACTCTCCTTTAGTAGAAGACAACTACTTCCGTTACACTTTAACTTTTGGACTAGAATGGCTACAAAAATGGAACAGATAGGGGGTTTAGTATGGAACTTGACAAGGGAAAAGTAGAGGCGGCTTTACTTAACTTGGGGCTGTCGACTAAGCGGTCTAAGAGTATAGCACGCGATCTTAGTAAGATGGACTTAGCAGTTGAAGGGAAACAGGAAGTCTTGAGGCAAAGGGCTTTCACTACTTCGAAGTCTATAAAAGAAATTGTAAAGGAGGACTAAAGAATGATTTTTCAACATCGAGATGGTGAGTTAAGGGTGTATTCTGGATCTACTCCAGCTTCGAAAGCTACTGCTCCATTTTACATCGAAGTCTTATTCGTCAATGCTGGTTTCGATGGTCCAATAGCTAGAACGAAGCCAACAGAAACTTTAGTTATGGATCGTGGTAACTATGACGGGAATGCAGAATACCGGAGAGGCATGGATGAGGAGTTAATGGAACCTCTTCCTCTTTCTTGGACGTGTAAGTTGTCTGACGACGTTACTACTCAATACCTTGTCGACATGCTGTCATCGGCTAGCCCGGCAGAGGTCAATAGCCACTCTCTTAGAAGTTCAAAGGGAGAAAGCGCTATAGGGATAACTGGTGTTTCTACACCACAGTTCTCCGATAGCACTAAGATGGCTTGGGATGTTGAAGTCCTCTGGGATGGTTCCAGCGATATTGGGTACCGATGGCGGGAAGTCCACTTTCCTGGTGGAGATCTTCGAATATCAGAAGGTGAAGACGAGGTAGTTTTGAATATCAGTGGGTTAGTTTATGGAGATGTTACAAGAATTGCTTCATTGTCTTCTGGGACTACAATTCAACTGTAAGACTACGTGCTTTGGAGGGCATATTATGGAAGAAATGAAAACGGTAAGATTGGAAGAGCTCGTCGAAGGAAGCTCCCTTTTTCAGAGTAAAGGAGTTTCTACAATTAAAGTGACTAGAGATGGTGTAAAAGAAGCAATTGAAATTCCGATAAGGTCGAGTGGGATAGCAGAACTTGTAGACGCATTCAGTAAAGAGACGCCTACTCCCCCGTCTATTAACGTTTTAGTAAAACCCGACGATGAAATTGGTCAGGAACTTAAACTGGTAAAGAAACAGTGGGTCCAAATTCTTGATGTAACTGACAAGGCGTATCGCGAGGAGTTGGATAAACATAATTCGGATTTAGGTATGAAGATAGTCCTTAAGGGTATAGACGTTGTATTTAAGGACGATAATGGGACTGTAGTTGACGACGATGACAGGAAGGTAGAAATTTTAAAAGGCCAAGGAATAACTGGCGAACAATTCTCTCAGATCGTTGAAGACATTTCTAATTTAACAAAGTGGGAGGAGGATAGGGAAGACGCTTTTTTAGAACAATGATGGGGGTAGACAAACCTGAAATTGTTACTCCCTTATATTTTGACATGGTTATATGTATGGATTTGTTACATTGCACGCATAACGATTTTTTAGCTCTTCCTGCAGTAGAGAGGAAGAAGTGCAGGTATTTTTTGGTTACTAAGTCTCAAAAGGATAAGAAAGAGTTAGACGATATGCCATCGTCTAGCCATGGTATTAATGGTCCAGAAACGTTACCGATTGTAAAGGTTAGATCTTAATGGCAACTGAAGATTTAAAAGTAAGGTTAAGAAGTGACTCAGCCAGTCTACACAGAGGTTTAGATAAAGCTGGGCGTGACGTCAAGAATTTCAGTAGAAAAGGTTCAAAGAGTGTCTCTCAACTTAAGAAAAACTTCGATAAATTACATAGATCTGTAACTGGTATTCAAGGTGCAATTCTTGGTTTAGTTTCTGCGGCTGTGTTAGGTGGGTTAGCAAGATCATTTCTTAAAGCAGGGATAGCAGCCGAAAAACTAGACAAAAGTATGGCCGCTGCAGCTGGTTCGGTTGAAAAGGGCCGTTCAGCAATAAAGTTTCTTTGGAAGGAAAGTGAGCGATTAGGTCTTGTATTTGAAAGTTCTGCTGAAGCCTTCGTTGGATTTATGGCAGCAGCAAGAGGGACTTCCTTAGAAGGACAAAAGATACGTGACGTGTTTGTAGCAGTCGCAGAAGCGTCAACTGCCTTGCAGTTGTCTTCTGATCAAACTAAAGGTGCCTTGTTAGCTTTACAACAAATGATTAGCAAAGGGACTGTTAGTTCTGAAGAATTAAGGCAGCAGTTAGGTGAGAGGTTACCGGGAGCTTTTCAAGACGCAGCAAAAGCAGCAGGAGTAACTACCCAACAACTGGGTAAGTTGTTGCAACAAGGAAAGATTCTTGCAGAAGATTTCCTTCCTAAATTTGCTAAAGTTTTAACCGACAAGTATGGCGGAGCTGTTGAAAGCGCCTCTAAAACTGCACAAGCCAATCTTAATAGGTTAACTAACACGTGGCTTGACCTTCGTAAAACTGTGATGGAATCTGGAGCTTTAGCAGCTTTTACGGAAGCAATTAAATTGATTAATAAGGAATTGAAAACCTGGCTTGAAACGAACAAGGAACTAATTAAGACAAAAGTTCCGACGTATGTTAAGGGTTTAAAAGTCGCGATTACTAGTGTATGGGATATAGTTAAACATATAAACAAATGGACTGGTGGACTTGGTCTTATATCTATAGCTATGCTTGGCGCTGGTAGGGGTGGTATTATTTCTGCTGGGATCTTGGCGTGGATGAGGGTCTTTGAATTACTTAAAAATTTAGATAAAGTACCAGCGGGATGGACGAAACAACAATTTGACGAAATAAAGAAGCTTGAAAAAAACTTAACACATTTAAGGGCTTTACAAAAGACTGGTATCGATACCTTAGGTGTTACACAGGAAACTCTTAGAAGTGAAATAAAAAAGACTTCAGATGCTATAACTGCACTCTACAGACAAGTCTTTGCGGCAAAGCGTAGTGTAAAAATTGGTGTGGTAGTACCAGACGTGCCAGTCGGCATCCCATCTAAAGTGGCTGGACCTAAAGCAGACGTCATCCAACCATTAACAGCACTTGAGAAAGAGCACCTAAGGGCACGTTTAAAAGCGATATCAGATCATCAAAAAGAAGTTGCTGAAGTAGCAGAGAAGTTTCAAAAGGCTATAACTGACGCAGTTGAAGAGCAAGCGGAAAAGAGAAAGCAGATCCAAGAAAATTTAGCTAATGACATGGGCGGGATCATGACTGATAGTTTCATTGAGATGATTCGTGGTACCAAGTCTGTTTCTGAAGCCTTTAAGAGTATGGCCGAAGAAATTATTGTTTATTTGTTAAGAATAGCTTTATTCGAAAGAATTTTTAAACCACTAGCTCAAGGTTTAGTCAATTCATTTATGGGACCCAACCCTGCTGTGGGTAAAACCAGTCCAGTAGGAGGGCAAGCAATATCCCCTTTCACTGCACATAAAGGTGGAATAATTGGGAAAACTGCTTTTCCTACTAGAAACGTTGATCCTAATATGTTTAGAAACGCTCCTAGATTACATAGTGGACTATCTCCTGATGAATTCCCAGCGATACTTCAACGTGGTGAGACTGTTACTCAAAAAGGTGCTCTTCCAGTAGCGCCCCCAATTACAATAAATCTTATTAATGAATCTGGTACTGCGTTGGATGTTGAGAAGCAAGATGGGCCAAGATGGGATGGACAACGTTGGGTTATGGAAATGGTTTTGAAGGGTCTTAGTACAAATCAAACTTTTAGAAGTTCAATTCGAAATGTATAATGGAGTGTAAGAAATGCCTGTCGATTTTCCTTCTGGTACAACTGGTATAACAAAGGCCTACCAAAGTATAGAAGAGGTAAGCCATCGTGGCACGGTTCGGGCTCCCTTTGAAGGTGGGTATGAACAGACGAGAGCAAAGTGGACTAGGTCTAGGAAAGAGTGGACTATAAGGTGGAAGGATATGTCGAATAACTCTCATACTTCATTAGTTACCTTTTTTGAAAGTACTGTTGTTGGTGGGGCAAGTAGCTGGGTCTGGCATAACCCAATATCTAATTCAACAGCGGAGGTCAGGTTTGTTGACGACCAGATTCGATTTCTGAATAGTAATCAAAAGTACTGGTCTGGGGCAGTTAGAATAAGGGAAGTTTAATATGGGTCTTTCACTTTCATCTGCAGCAATTTTAGAGAAAAATAAACTTGAGAGTGATGGGGTCTGGTTAGTACTTATGAAGATTGTTTTTCCGACAACAACGACTGTTAGAATTGCTAGAAATACTGAAGACGTTGTTTGGCCTAGTAGTGATGGTAATACTTATACTGCTTTCCCATTTGACCTCGATGATGAAAGGGAAGAGGGTGGAGGAGCCCATTCAATGTTGACAGTCAGGGTTTCTAACGTTAGTAAAGTCATCCAGGGTTACATGGAAGCTCCTGGTGCTAAAGGTGGAGTCGGGTCGGATGTTAATCTTTACGTTGTACATAATCAACATTTGGACTTGACTAATGCAGAGGTAAATGAAACTTTTACTTGTACGTCTGCGTTTGCTGGTACTCAATGGGCAACGTTTACCTTATCTGCCCCTAACCAAGCGTTTGTACCATTCCCAGAGCGTAGGTTCATAAAAAACTTTTGTTCGTGGTCTTTTAATTTTCCGACCGGTGCTGGAATTAAGTGTGGGTATTCTGGAGCTACGCCATATACAAGTTGTAACAAAACTCTTGCAGACTGTCGCCTTCGTGGTAATATTCGTTATTTTGGGTCGTTCCCTGGTATTCCAGACGGGTCGACTCACGTAAATGTAAGCAGATGAAACTATCTAATCTTATTGGTATACCATTTGTAAATAAAGGTCGAGATCCCAAACTTGGCTTAGATTGCTGGGGGTTGGTTATACATTGTTATTCTATCTTAAAAGGGGTACAACTTCCAGACTTTCAAATTTGTGCTCTTGATTCAAAGAAGGTTGGTGATGAAATTAGTTACCAGTGCCTTTACGGGAAGTGGAACAAAGTTGAAGGGCCAGAAACTGGTTGTGTAGTTGTAATCAAAAATCATCCTAAAATAGTTAATCATGCTGGTTTGTGTATTGATGACAAAACTTTCATTCACACTTTAAAGAAAACTGGTTCCGTTATTGAAAGAATAAAACACCCTCTTTGGAGTAACAGAATTGTTGGATATTACAGATATGCGGGATAAAAAAGTCAGGCTAACGGTACTTAACAACCCGTTCGATACAAACGACCGGATAGAATATTGGCTTGATTACAAAAAAGGAGTATCAGTTAACGATTACATTTCGTCTAAAAAGTTTGTTAGTAAGACTGGAATCGATCTAGTTTATAGTTTGAGTGGTAAAATTTTAGATGAAGAAACCGTCCTACACGTCTGTCCAGATCCGTACGACCAAATAGTCGTTGTCCCGGTTCTAACTGGTGGCGGTGAAGGAGACAAAGATACTGGACGGATGGCTGCAATGTTAATAGTTGCTGTAATAGCAGTTGTAGTTACTGCTGGTGTTGGAACAGCTGCTGCTGGTACTGCTTGGGGTGGAACTGCTGCTGGTGGTTTAACAACTGCTGGGATGGTAGCAGCGTCGTTAGCAGGTATGGCAGTCTCGATAGGTGGTTCCCTCTTAATCAATTGGCTTTTTCCACTTACCCCACCACAAGCGCCTGGTCTTCCTGGTACTGGAATTGCTAGGGGGGATATGAACCAGACTGATACTTATGGTTGGGGTGATATGCGTAATACTGCGCAACAGGGTCTGCCAATTCCTAGGATTTATGGAACTAGACGAATTGCTGGAAATCTAATTAATCAATATACAGATTTAAATGAAAATGATCAGTACTATAGCGCGCTTATTGCTTTAAATGACGGGCAAGTTCAAGGTGTCGGTAACATTCTAGTTAATGGCCAATCTATCTCTAGTTTTAACGATGTGTGGCAGCGAGTAACTCTGGGGACAAGGAACCAGGAGCCTTTAGAGTTCTTTACTGATACTTATCAAACTCAAAACTTTAACGCTGAACTAACTACTGCGTCTTATGTGACAAAGACGACTGCCGGTGATGCTGCTCAAGGAATACGTATAGACGTTGTATGTCCATTTGGACTTTATTACTCAGGTTCTAAAGGGTCCCTTGACGATACTTACGTTGAGATAAGTCTTGAGTACCAGAAAGATGGAACTGGGAGTTGGACAGCAATACAAGCGGGCCAAGGTGGAGAGACTACTTATACCGATTACGCCTATACTGCACAAGGATTTAAATTTAATTCTGAGGCAGACTCGGTAACTTTTACTTTGAAGCACGCTGGGCGTAGATCAAATAGAGTGATACAATATAGGCTTGGTAATACATATACTACTCAAGATTTTGGATGGATAGATTTTGGTAGTTTTACTCGCGATATAATTGGGTATGACATTCAGTGGCCGGAGGATGATGACCGCCATTACATTTACGGTCCGGAATGGAAACCAGTAACGATTAATGGTTTAGGTAAGCAGTTAGTAGAAGTACGTATTAAGATGTATCGTACTGGAGTTTTAGATGCAGTACAACTTTTTAAAGAGATAAGTAGAACTATCAATTTAGGTGGTTTGACTGGAAATGTCAATATAGTGGGGGCACAGAATAGTCCACTTAGAAGATCTTATGAAGTTAGGAATTTAGATGAAGCGAAATATAGCGTTAGAGCAAAGGTTGTAGGACGAGCAGGTACAACAACGAGGTATCAAAATAAAATCTTTTTTACTGGTTTAGCTGAAATTATCCCCGATAATTTTGCGTACCCTTATGTTACTCTCCTTGGGGTTCGGATTCTTGCGTCGGCTCAACTAAGTGGGGCGATGCCTTCTATTTCAGCTGAGGTTACTAGAAGTCATACTGTTGTCTACGACACTAACGTATCTCTTTGGATTCCAGTAAGGGCAGACAACCCAGCTTGGGCTTGTTATGACATTCTTGTTCGGCCTTTCTATAGTCTTGACGTTGATCAGGACGGTTCTGTTACTGATATGAACGTTGAAGGTTACGATGGGATTGATCCGGCAACTAGAATAGATTACGACGCGTTTACTAGTTGGGCAGATTGGTGTGATACTGAAACTTCTAGTGGACATAAAAGAGCTGTAGTTGACATAGTTTATGATAGCCAAATGTCTATTTGGGACGCCTTAACTCATATCGCGCAAGTTGGTAGGGGAATGGTAGTTATGAGGGGGACGCAGTTTTCCTGTGTTGTAGATAAAAGCTCAGACCCGGTACAAATGTTTACAATTGGAAATGTGTACGAGGACTCTTTTAAAGAGACGTTTTTAAGTATTAGTGACAGGGCGAATATAGTAGAAGTAACTTACTTTGACGCTTTGCGTAACTATCAGCGGGAAACTGTTACTGTTTATGGGAATGACTGGGCGGAGGGTGGACTCGAAAAGAGAGCATTAATCACTTTAACTGGTTGTACAACTTATGATCGCGCATATCGCGAAGGTATTTATAGACTAAATTCAAATAAGTATCTACAAAGAACAATAAGTTTTGATGTTGACGTTGACGCTTTAGCTTGCCAGGTTGGGAACGTTATAAGAGTACAACACGATTTACCACAATGGGGTTATGGTGGTAGGGTAGTGAGTTCTACAAATAGTACAGTTGTGTTGGACCAAGAAGTCCCTATAGATGGAAGCTCTACTTATATTGTTTACGTTAGACACAACGATGACACAGTTGAAAACAAAACAGTTACAACCGCAAGTGCGACTACTGCTAGTTTAACTATTTCTGGAACGTGGACTGTTAATCCTGAAAGGTTTGAGTTGTTTAGTTTCGGGGTCCAAAACGCAGCATACAAGTTATTTAGAGTAATAGCTATAACTCGAAGCCAGGAGTTACGTAGGACAATTACTGCTGTAGAATATAATGAGAGTATGTACACTGAAGGAGATCCAGTTGATCATAATGTCAGCGCTCTTCAAGATATCCCGATTGCAAGTGATATAAGAGTTGAAGAAAGGTTAAAGGCTGGCGTTTCCGGGATGTGGCTGTCTGAGGTACATATGTCGTGGGCGTTTTATGGTGTAAATGAAAGACGTCTTACTAACTGGGAGATATATCGTAAAGATACTGAAGTTGATGATAATGTTTGGGAATACCTTGGTACGACTGGGGACTTGTCTTACATATCGAGTGATTCTCAATGGCACCTTAATCATACTTATCAAGTTGCTATTTGCGGTGTTGATCTCTTTGGGAGTAGATCTCACGGCCCGGATGCTAGCGAAGTTACAAAGACTGGAATAACTATTCTATGGAAATATGCTCCTCCCGATGACGTCTCTAAATTTTCTGTGACTCAAGACGGGTTAGACGTTTTCTTTACATGGGACCATATATTTGATGCAGATAGAAGAGGATACGAAATTAGAGAGGGGACGACTTGGGCTGGTGGAATAGTACTTGCCTCTGAAATTTCTGCTAACAGTTCAACTCATAGAGTTACTTATGATGGAACTTACACTTATCATATTAAGGCTATTGATCTATCTGGAAACTATTCTACTAATAGCACTTCTTACACTTTAAAGATTGTTGGTGTAATTGACCTTATTAACATTGTTTACCAGAAAGAGGAGCTTGATGACTTTATAAGTGGTATTGCTACTGCTAGTAACGTAACTGACAATCTTATCTGGCAAGGGTCTGGAAATACTGTAGGGCTTCACGTTCCTCATGCGTTGACTGATAGTGGAGTTTCTAAATGGTCTGATAGTGGAAGTTCTCTTACTACAGAATACTCTGGTACTACTGCTATTGACGGAAGTTACATTAGCCCAGTAAGAGATATTGGAAAATCCGCTGCTTCTACTTTGAGACTTTTTAAGAGTTACATTTCAGAAATACTAAGAGTTACTGATAGAACTTATCCAAGTAGAGTCGACTTAACGTATCCAGAAGATACTGACGTCGTTGTAACGTCGAATAGCACTGTTGTGTCTTATTATAAAGTTTCACAGACTTCGCCGCTGGCGGCTATTAGTTGGACTACCTATACGGCTCCTATTCTCGACTCTTTTAGATACTATCAACGAAAAGACTTTTTCGAGTTAGATAGTGACTTTACGACTTTAGCTTACACTTCGATTTATACTTACGTAGACGTTCCAGACCAGATTAAAGCTTTTAATAATAAGGCTATTGGTGCTTCTGGTACGACCTTTGATTTGCGTCCTGGAAGAGCAAATAGTCTTGGAGTTACTATTTTTATTTCTTACGCTGTTGCTTGTTCTGTTTTAACCGATCCATATTTTTATATGATAAAGAACAAGTCTGGAACGTCCTTTTTCGTTACTTTGTTTGACGACACTGGGACAAAACGGGCTGGTGAAGTAGATATGATCTTGAAAGGTTTTTAATATGAGAAGCACTGATTTATCTGCGACAATTCCCTACGTTTCTGGTCAAATAGAAACTAATCATGAAACTGTTGTGAAAGATTTCGTGCAAGACAAAATCGACAGTAACCATGAAGTAGTAGTTAAAAGTCTTGTCGATACTAAAGTAAAAGATAATGATTTAAAGTTAAGGAACTGGGTAGTAAAAAAGATAGAAGAAGAGATGAAAAAATACGGGTGTTTTTCAGCGGCTACTATTAGGAGGTTATAATGGGTCAAACTTATAATGTCGTAAAACCAGAAGCTGGTGTCACTATTTTTGGAGAGTTATACCAGATTCTTAGGGACCATTTCGACGCAGCGATAACGAACATGGTTGGCGCGGCTGCTCCTGGTTCACCAGCAGAAGGTTGGACGTGGTATGATAGCGTTAACGATAAGATGCAAGCTTACGATGGTGCTAGTTGGAGAGACATCGACTACAATACATCAGTTTACACAGACGTCCTTAATTCGCGTGGTACTGCAGCTTCGTTAGACGCTAGACTTGACGTTTCCATAAATGAAGATGGTACTTTGTCTGGATCTTCTCCTGCTGGTGCTTGGTGGACTGCTGGAACGAGTCCTTGGGCTTATGTTGGTCAAGCTGTGCAGTTTAAAGAGAATGGGGACAAGAGATCGGTATATACTATCGGTAGAGCGATTAAACTAAACGGAGTTACTGGTGCTCCCCAGTACAGCTCCGTTACCGCAGTCGCTTACGCTGCTGCAACAACTACTGTTACTCTCAAAGATGGGATTGTTAGTTCGAGCATGACGACCCCTGAGTTTGGACAACCGATTGAGAACTTTCACAGAAAGATTCCGTGGACGAGGGGTTTCTATAGTAACTCTGCTACAAGCCGTGACTACGCTCCAACAGGTTTTGCTCTTCTTGCTGATGGTTCTGGTGGAGTAACTGCTGTTGGTATTTTGAGTGCGGCAACTGCGGGGGCAAATCATAAGAAATATGGAATAATGTAAAAGGAGGTTAAGATGGCTTTTGATTATCAAAATTTAAAGGAAATGTCTGCGGTTACGACTGCTGGTACTACTCACTCTATGTATGCTAATCCATCTGGTACTACAAGTTACATTCGACAGATATGGTTGCATGTTGGGCATCTAGGATTGACAAACTTTTCGAATACAACTGTTACTATCCATTCAGTGCCGGATTCTGCGACTAATCTAGGGAAAGCGATGAATCCTACTACTCAATTTTTCCAGAGGTCGCTAGTAACTGGTGAAACATACATACTAGACTGTGGAGTTCCTGGTATTATTTTTGGAGACCAGAACGATACTCTTCAGATGTTTCATACAAACTCAGTTAATGGTCCTGCTTCTAGTGGTGGAGGGACTACATTACAATATATGGTAATGGGAGGCATAGAAACGTAATGAGTAGAGCAGAGTTAATTAATCTGAGCGAAACTAACTATAGTACTGTATCTGTAAGAGCAGACAGAGCTTTTAAAATTTGGCTTTATCGTAATGACGCTGCTCCAGGTTTTGTAGTAGATGGGAGTTTAACTGATAGGTGTTTAGCTATTAAGGGTGGTACCGATTCGTATAACGTCAGTGGCGGAAATACAGATAGTGATAATACTTGGACTATCAGCGGGTTGACGAAAGATCAACACGCTCACGCTGTTGGATCTCGTGTTGTAACTATGGATGTCCATACCCATCGGTGGTACAATTTTAATTCCAGCAGTGCAGATACGTCGTGGCAGAGTAATGGGTCTTCGGAAGTTAGCGTGCAGGGATCTGACGCAGGCCAGCAGGGTATTGCCACGAATGCAGCTACAAATTTAGATGAAGATTTTTTTACTGAAAACGTAACCTCTACAGGAACTATCTCTGGTAATTCTGGGAACCAGACAGATGCTGGTATTACTTCTAGTGCTAACTGGAGGCCGGCCGCTGTAGTAGGTACTCTTCAAAAACCGGAGATTTAAAAAATGCTCAGTAAAAAAGACAAAAATGGCATTAGAAAGATCATAAGGGAAGAGATACAGTTGGCGTTCAGGGATGGTTTTAAACGTAAATTGATAATGGAAATAGCACCTAGAAAACCTGGGGATCCACCTAAACATACTAAGGAAATGGACGTCAATGTTTTAGATGAGCTAGTTAAATACTTACCGTATATAGAGGGTGCTATAAGAGGGTGTCAGGAAGACACTGACAAGGCACTAATACAGAGTACGGAGACAAAGAAAGAGGTAACAGATTTCGTAGCTTTACTTACTAAAGCTATAGCGGAGAATAAGTCATTACTACTTATTCAAGAAGGAGACTTTTCAGAGCTTGGTTGATGCACATTCTCAGCCCTATGCATATATATTGTAGAGGTTTAGACTGTGGTATGAACAGGCCATTTATTCGAAAATTTTGTAGTTGGTATGAAAAGAAGGTCTATAAGCGTTTAGTATAAGGAGGGCGAAAAAGGAGGTTAGTATAATGAAAGTCAAGATATTTGTGAGCTTTCTACTTGTCCTTTTGGTCTCTTGTGCTACTACCCAGCAACTAGCACCATTCTCTCCAAGTGAAGACATTGTTATTCTGTGTCCTGTTATTTCAGTACCTATTGGTATTCCTAAAGGTTTTTTTGATGATCCTGATAACTGGATGACTTTGGAAGACTTTAATAATATGTTAAAGGGGACGTTACATACTCAAAACGAAAAGGAGGGTTAGATATGTTAGGAGCACTGGTTAGTGGGGGAATGTTTAGTTTTTTAAAAAAAGGTTTGGACGTAATATTTCCAGATCCGGTAAAGAAGGCTGAGGCTGAGGAACTTCTTATGACAGCCGCTGCTAATGGAAAGCTAGCAGAGTTAAATTCTCATATGGCTATTATGTTAGCTGAAGCAAAGTCTAATGATAAGTGGACTTCAAGGGCACGCCCAAGTTTTCTTTACGTAATGTACGCAATGATTTTGTTTGCCATTCCAATGGGTGTTCTTTATGCTGTAAGCCCTGGCGTAGCAACTAACGTTACTATAGGAGTTAAGGCCTGGTTAGCAGCAATTCCATCTCAACTATGGACTCTTTTTGGTGTAGGCTATTTAGGTTATACGAGTGCAAGAGAGTATGGAAAGAAGAAACTTATTGATGCTATGTCAACGTTTGGGAAATGAAGTACCGTAACTATCTAGTATTACCTCATTGAAAATACTCTTATCCAATTTATGTAAGTGGGGCTTTTCAACATTGAATATAGCGAGTACTCTTCACAAATTTCAATAAAGTTATCTAGACAAAAGTCTTCATTACTAAAGTCTAACTCCATATTTGCTGTACCTTGTAAGGGAAGTGTCGTTAAAACTTTATTTCTCCTTATTCTTTTCTCCCCGTCATTAATTCTCTTCATCAGGCCTTCACTTAAGTGCGCTCCGGTCATATAGTCTATTGCTCTTTTCTCTCCAACTTTAAGTATACCTGGTATGTCATCTGTTTTGCATCCTGCTATTGCTTTCACTTGTGCCCAGTCTTTGGGTTCTATTTTATACCTCGACTTAAATCTACTTTTCGTCATCGTCTTCTTTGTTTGTGGACTATAAATGTCGCAATAAGATAGTAGTTGCCACAAGTCGCTATCGCCAGAGACTACTAGCAGTGGGTAAGCCTGATAGTACTTCATTACTATCTTGGCTATTAAATCGTCTGCTTCGTACGTTGGTTGCCATGGTACGTTTCTGAATCCAATCTTTGGAAGTATTTCTCTTCTTACTTGATCAAACTGGCGTATAACATCGAAGTCTATTTTATCTTTCGATTGTACTCTTCTACTTTTGTACCCACTAAACATTTCTCTTCTTCTTGAACCTGGTCCATCCCAGCAAAATACGAACTTTTTCGTCTCATACTTTATCCCAGCCGATATGATGAAGTTAAGAAACCCATATATTACTCCTGTTAGTTGCTTCTCACTTTTTAACCTGGGGAATGCGTGTTTTGATATATGAGCGACGTTAGTTGCGTCTACAATAATAATCATAGTTGATACCTCCCTATTAAAGTATACAAGAAAAGAGGGGAAAAACCGTCAGAATCTTGTAATCCTTATTATTAGGGGATCTGGGCAGCTTCTAAGGAAAGGGTTCATATGGGGTCAATCTGGGCCAGATTTAAGGTGATTCTTTTGGAATCTGCCCCGAATTTTCGGGGGAAAAACCCCTTTTAGGGGTAAATAGGTGAAATTACAGCCGAAATGTTTTAAAGAATCCTCAAAAAGAGTAGATATGGGGTCTACGGCTATTTTTCGTTAAGGAGCCGAAATGACAGGGAAAATTGTGTTGTTGAATAGAAAATCAAGGAAAGTACGTGTTTTGACATAGAAAAACGAGTAGTTCGTAGTAAAAACGGTTTAATCGGGCCTAATCAGTCATTGTAGTACAAAATCAGGGTTTATTTATAAGAAAGCCAGGATTATACTAGTACCCTAGTACAACAATTCAATATAAGGAGGAAATAAGCATATAAGGATTAGCGGGCCGGGCACCCAAACCATTTAATAAAGAACCCATATATAAATTTTAGAGAGCTGATTGAGGGAATGTGTAAGGCACCTAAGGGTCTATAGAAAAGGGACGAACAAATGTGGGTATCCTGAAAGGCTGAACGATATGCTGTTTGTTTAGTAGGCCACCGGTTTTAGAGTTTTCCGAAAATAAAACTTAGGGCGAGTTGAAGTCCTGGCTACAGGGGTCGAAAGCCGAGAGGCGATGAATTAGCGAAATGTAAACTTTGATGGTTTTATGAAATTGACCGACAACAGATTTCTTCCAGTTCGGCAAAAAATACTGGAAAACAAAAGTGCTTTTTAAAAGTCATTTCAAAATAATTTAATGAAATGCAGGTCTTTGACAACGGGTAAGCATTCCTCTTTACGCGGGGTGTAGGCAGCTTAGTGTAGACGGCTGTATTTGATGTAAGGCAAGAAAGTGTTAGGTATGATGTTAAGCCATATGGTCGATTTGTTTTGAATCTAATATCTCTCAAACTGTATTCTATCGATCCCCTTACATCCTTTGGTTGTGTCAGACCGTAATTTGTAAGTCGGGGCTTCTTAGCCCCCCTAAAACAATGACTAATTGTGATTGTTTTAGAGGGTTTAAGCAGTTCACTTTTAAAAAGGAGGATTAAAAGATGGAAAAGTGTAACCTTGTTATCGAGTTGAAGGTTGAGGTATACGGCCCAGGGTGTGAAGAAGTCTTCGAGTACTTCTTGTTGAATAAGTTTGATCGAGAAGACGTTATTAAAGCTCTAAAGAAGATCGCAGTTAATCCAATTGAGATTTGTAGTATTAAGGGGACAGCTAAAGTTGTAGTTTAAGAATAACGTTTGTTGTCTGGGCTTCTTAGCCCCCACTAGACAGTTACAGTTTTGTAGTATCTGTCTAGAGGGGTTTAAGCAGTTAAACATTTAACAAAAAGGAGAGAATTATGGAAGTAAAAAATGTGGCAAAAGTGGTTCTTGATTCTATGCGAATACGAGAACAATCCTATAACGAGAAGCAATACGAAATCGATTTGAAGAAAGCAAGAGTAAGAAACCCTGAAAGTTTCGGTCCTGATCCTGCTGAATATTATTTAAAAGATCTATATGAATCTTGTGAACAAGCTTGTAGGGAAAACAGGATCGATAAGAATCTAGCTCAACTTGTTTATTTGGCGTTAAGCTCTTGTTGGAACGAGTGTGAAGGATGGGCAGGAAGAGTTTTAAAATGAAGGAAAAGTAAGCCTACTGCGGAGAGGATATATTCCGAAAGTGTATAGTAAAACTATTTGTCCTGCCTATTATCCCCTATCTTTGGATAGTAGGCAGGCTTGATAGATTTACAGAATCTATAAGTAAAGGAGAAGGGCAGATAGTACGAAGTTTAGTTTTAATATTAAACATTTAACAAAAAGGAGAGCAAAAATGGAAAATTTTAAGATCAAATTTCAGGTTGATGAAGGGGACAAGGTATACGATGCGAAAGTAATACTGGATCAAGAATACGACTACATGTTTCTAATGGTTGAGGTTGGGAATGTTGTTGATGAAGATGGCGACGAAGAGGACTTATCGTTTTACATGGATTGTGAGGATGTTGACGTTGATGAAGTGGTAAAAAAGTTGAAAGAAAAGGATAGAATTTTTACATGGGAAGTGTTGGAAGATGAAATAGGGTTCTATCATAATACACCAGGTGCGTAAAAAGGGGGTTGTATGAAAAGGAAGAAGCAACTGAAGAGGAAGAAGCAAGTAAAGGCTGAATACGTTTATTGTATGTCCAGATCAGGCCGAAAGGGGAGTCATGGAAGGGCAGTGTCACTTAAGATATGCAGGTTGCATTCAGTTACTTACAAGCACCTTTATGAAAGGTGTTTTGGTTGTACTAAATGGATAGATCAAGAAAGGAGATGAGAATATGAGAATTGTTATTGGCAGAAACACTAAGGACGCCATGCGAGTTTTAGAGATAGAAGCGTACCCGTTTTCCACTGAAGAGTTAATGGGTAATTTTAGACGATTAATTAAGACCCATCACCCAGACTATGGCGGGAAGAAAGAAATGGCTCAAAAAGTTATTGAAGCGTACAATCATATTAAGAATTTAGCTATGGATATGAACGGGGAAGTGGAAAGGGAAGAAAGTATAAGGCAGTTTGAAGAGGAGGAAGAGGATTTATTTAGTCTGTGGGATGTTTGTCCTTTGTGTAAGGGAGCCAAGAGGAAATGGACTAATTATGGAAAGTGGATGAGGCCATCTTATCAAGACTGTTTAAGATGTAATGGCATTGGTAAAATTAAAATAAAGCCATTCAATCCCGTCATACCAAAGGGCGGTATAATGATTTAAGAAAGGGGTCGAATTAAATGGAAGATATTAAGTCAACAATTCGTAAGATTGCTGCCCTCGCAGTAGGAGGGAAAGATGGGGAAAAAGAGAATGCATTAAATATGCTCAACCGGCTACTTCAAAAGTATGGCCTTTCTATTGACGAAATCGAATCAGTAGAAACGGACATTTATCCAATTCGCTATAAAGACGTAAGAGAAAGAAGTTTAGTTGTCCAAATCGTCGCTAAAGTCAAAGGTACATCTTCTCCAGTCCAATGGTACAAGCAGTATGGAAAAAAGAAGGTAATGGGATTGGAATTTACTCCTCTCCAATGGGCCGAGTTCAACCTCTTGTGGAACATCTATCGAAAAGCCTTAAATTGTGAGCTCGATGATTTAGTGCATGCTTTTATCATTAAACATGATATTTTTAGTAGTTCCGATGATGGTGAATCGACACAACACTTATCAAAAGAGGAACTGGAGCAGCTTAGGAAGGTATCTGATATGTCAAAAGGGCTTAAAGATGTAAAGATTCCAAGAGCACTAATTCGAGGTAGAAGGAGGCGAATGTAATGAAAAGGAAAAAGCAAACAAGGAAGAACCGGAAAAAGAAAGTCGTAGTTGATTTCGAAAAGTTAAATGAAAAGCAGAAAAAGTTCATTCGGGGAAATGTTGAGCGGTTTGGTTCGGCAGATAAAGCGAAGTCCTTTTACAATTTAAATGACACAGTTTCTGCTTACGCTTGGGAATTGGCAGGCGAAATTTACAAGTAAAAGGAGGTGAACTAATGGGAGTAACTAGATGGGAGTGTCTCAAAGCTGCTGTATTTGCAGTAGTTGTAACTGCAATAGTCTGGTTATTAATTTTTTGGAAAGCAGCTAAAATGTTTTAGAGGAGGAAATATTATGACTTGCTGGCAAGTAAACTTGATAAGTGTAGAGTTTAAGGTCGGTAATATTGATTACTTAAAGAAAGCATTAACTGACCTTAACATTAACTATTCATCTCATGATAATACTATTATTAATACCAGAGGTATTCTTTTCAAACTCGAAGAAGGGCAAGTAGAGACTCAAGCCTTGTACATTGGCGAGTTGAATAAAATCAAAAGGCAGTATTCGAAAGTAGTTGTAGAGGATGTAGCGAAGAAAAAGAGGTGGGTTATTAAGAATAAAGGTCAAAACAAAATGGAATTAAGGAGGTATTAACACATGCCAGATATTATTGAAGTTGAGATCCTTGAAGATGGCACAATAAGCGTCACCACCCAAGGCATTAGCGGGACGAACCATATTAGTGCAGATCAACTTCTAGATGAAATTGAAACTGCAGCAGGTGGTAAGAGGGTTACAAACTCAAGGCCAGATAAGAAGCAACACGTCCATAAAAAGCACCACGTACACGCATAGGGAGGTTAAAATGGAAAGAAAAATGAAAGAAGTTTTCAATTCGATGCTAAGTCGTTGTGGCGAAGTTACCTTTTTAAACTATGACATATTGGAACGGCAAGAAGAAACCTTAAAAGCGGATTTTGAAATGACGGTTTTAGCGGAACAAGTTATGAACCTTTACGACGAAAAAGTAAAGTCAGATAACGATTTTAATGAAAGGGCAAAACAGTTAAGGGATCTTGCACAGAAAAGAATTAAAGAAATTACTAGTGAAAAATACATCTAATACCTAAACTACATTTAAAAAGGAGAGTAAAAATGGAGAGTCTAAAGCAGTTGTTGACAGCACTAAGGGCAGGGTATCCATATTTGTATGTAGAGACTAATGAAATAAATGAAACGGTAAATTCTATTGTTGACACAGTTGAAAATTACCAAAACGTTAATGGGGACAAGATTTACTGGCCGGCACTATGGGACTTTGAAAAGTCTCCAGATCCAGAACAAGTACTTCTTCTGTTAGAAGAAAGTGCAAAAGGGACTGTTGTTGTAGCAAAGAACTTTAACTGGTTTTTAAAAAAGGAATACGAAGGTATTGACAAAGCCATTGTTTCAGCGCTCCAAAACAATTCAGATATTTATTCATCAAGGGACTACAGAAAGGCTTTAATAATCGTTTCAAATGAAAGCTTTGGCTCTGCTATTCCAAAAGAGATCAATAAAGACTTCTTTCCAGTTCAATTTGAACCGGCGAGTCGAAGTGAGATTGAAAGAATTTACGATAGTATTGTAGATGGCGCGAAAGATAATCCAAAGTTTAAGAATCCGAGCGAAGAAGAAAAGCAGATTGTTATCGATTCTGCACTTGGCATGACAAGGAGAGACTGTACTAACGCTTTAGCTTACTCCATTATCGATGATGGCGGGGAACTCAAAGCAAAAACGGTCTCTAAGTTGAAAGCAAAAGATATCGAAAAGACTGCAGGTATTAAGTTTGGGGATTACCCAGACACATTTAAGACGCTAAAGGGATACGAGGTTGTAAAAGACTTTGTACTTGGGACTATTAAAAGTCCTCTTTCAAAAGGTATTATGTTGTTGGGTCCTCCAGGGACTGGAAAAACTAAGTTCTCTAGGTGTATTGGAAACGAAGTGGGACTTCCAGTATTTGAAATGGAATGCGCGGAGTTATTTGGTGGTTTGGTTGGCGATTCTGAAAAACTATGGGGTGAACTAATAAGGTTCATTACTGCAAACGCCCCATGTATTTTATTGATAGATGAAATTGAGAAAGGTTTTGCTGGTGCTGGCGGGTCAAGATCAGGTTCTGCCGGTACAGATGGCGGGACTACAACTAGATCAACCTCTCAGTTCTTAAAGTTTTTGTCAGATGGAAGGCCCGAAGGTATATATGTTATTGCAACGTGTAATGACATATCGGCATTGCCCCCTGAATGGGTACGACCAGGTAGATGGGATACTAGCCCATTTTTCGTAGACCTTCCTAATGATGAAGAGAAAGTGGAGATACTAGAGTATTACAAAGAGCTTCATGGGGTGGTTGGAACTCCAGCGGATATGCATGGTTGGGCTGGCGCAGAGATAGAAGCCGTATGTAGGATCTCAAAGATGAGAAGTGAGACAATTGGTGAGGCGGCACGTTGGGTTATTCCAAATAGCGTTACAATGGGTGATGAAATTAAGTCGTTGAGAAAATGGGCAGAGAAAAGAACAATATCAGCCTCAACTACTATTAAAAGAAAGAAAGCCAGGGCGGTTGAATTATAGCAGTTAACATTTGACTGGGATGGCATAACGCCATCCCAGAAAGGAGAGAAGACAATGGCAAGGGTAGAAGAGTTAATGGATACGAGCAGGACAGATTTGAGGGTCATTCTCGAAAAACTTCTAGAACAAGATGAGAAGATGCCAAGGAAGAAAGCAACAAAGGCAGAACTAGTAAATATGATCCTTGAATACCAAGATGGGCCGGTCGCTAAAGAGGCGGAAGCAACTATTGATGGAAAAGATGTAATGGAAATAGCGTTGAAGGCGGGGATTCTGTACCGGATCGATTCTAGTTGCTGGTGGGGAAAGACTACCAAAGTAAGAGATGGTGAAATTGACGCTCCAAAAGAAATTATTTCGGGTATGAAAGTCCTGGTTGACCCCAAGACACTTGGACCCATGAGGTCTTTGATTGGGTACTCTGACAGAATTCTGAAAAACATAGGGTACTCGTTCATTGGTATGAAGGGCGTTTACTGGATTCCGAAGGCGTTCATTTCCAGAACTGACGAAAGGGTAAGCGTGATTGAAGGAGAGTTTAGTCAAGCAAGAAAGGAATTCTTTTCTAATTATGAGTTGTACAAAAAAGAGTGGAGAATAAAGAGCAAAGAGTATTACGACCCGGACGCGTACCCTGCTGTTGGTGATTTTGAAAGGTTAAAGAAATTCAAACTTCAGAAAAGGAAGTTCTCAATTTCACTCCCGGAAAAAGGTACTGGCGTTTTAACAGATGCCGAGTATAACGATGAAAAGAAAAAGCAGATTGATGAAATGAAAGAGTTCTTTCAAGACACTATTTCTGTTTTGGCGGGCAGGTTCTACAAGATGGTTAAGTCTTTAAAGGAAAAGTTAGATAGCGGGAAACCGGTCAAACAGAAAACGTTAGATGCCATGAAGGAGTTTGGGAAGACTTTTGATGCGTTTAATGTTACTGGCCATAAAGAGTTAAAGTCTTTGGTTACTGAATGCTTTGGGGTGCTAGGCACTGCTGATATTGAAGATTTGAATTTGTCTAAAGGTGGTGCTAAAAATGACCTTTACAGGGCCAAGATGATTAAAGGAATGGACGCGGTTGTTGACAAGTTTGATAAGAGTAAGGATGAAAGGCTCACCCGGGCACTTGAATTCTAAACCGTTGTAGTTAAGGCCTGTACTAAGTACAGGCCTTGGCATTAAAAGGAGAGTAAAATGATAGATCTGGAATTCGGCAAGAGTTTACGCGAAATTTGGAATTCCCTTAACGTTGGGGACTGTGTTTCTGTGGAAATATTAGAACCTTTAGTGATTGACCACCACCACGGCACTTTCAAAAATAGCCCCGAGACGATTTTAAAGAAGATTAGTAATTGGTTAGTAAATACAGTTAGAGGAACGCAAGTTGTTGCCGAAAGAGTTAGCCGTGGTAACTACCGGAAGACGAAAGATTATCAAGACTTAGGAAGGGTGAGAAAGAAGCCTACTCCCGGAAAAAGTCGGCCTGGCCCAACCGTTAGCCCTTCCGAGTTGGGGGAAATGGTTATAAATTGTATTCTTACTCTTAGATCAAATAACGTTTCCCTTACAGAAAAAAACGTTTCATTGACGCACCAGTTGAGGGACGCAACTGAGGAGGTAAAAAGGTTAAGGTTCCAGGTAAAAGAATTGAAAGAACAGATCTGTAATGGCTCTGGTAGGCGAGTTCCGCTGAGTGATTTAAAATAAAACTTTTCATTAAAGGAGAAAGACAATGCCGTACAAAAAGCCGAAAGTTAAATTAGTTGGCGAAGATGGGAACGCATTTGCTATTCTTGGCACAGTTAGCAAAGCCATGAAAAAGGCCGGTGCTACTTCAGAAGAAGTGGACGAATACATGAACGAGGCAACGGATGGTGATTACGACCATTTGTTGCAGACTACTATGGAGTACGTTGACGTTAAGTAGTTAGAAAAGTTTTTTTACTCTTAAATCAAACAACATTTCCCTTACAGGACAAAACGTTTCATTACGGGATCAGTTGAAAGATGCGATCGAGGAGGTAAAAAGGTTAAGGTTCCAGGTAAAAGAATTGAAAGAAAAGATTTATAGTGGCTCTGAAAGGCAGGTCCGTATGGATGATTTAACTGCATGATTTAAAATAAAACTTTTCATTAAAGGAGAAAAACAATGCCGTACAAAAAGCCGAAAGTTAAATTAGTGGGTGAGGATGGGAATGCATTTGCTATTCTTGGTAAAGTTAGGAAGGCTTTGGTAAGAGCCGGTGCTACCCCAGAAGAAGTGGACAAGTACACAAAAGAAGCAACGACTGGAGATTACGAACATTTGTTACTAACTACTTTTAAGTACGTTGACGCCGAGTAGTTAGAAAAGTTTTTCATTATAAAAGAGGTCAAGGGTCCTATACGGATTCTTGACCTCTTTTTTTGCCCAAAATTTGAGAGAAATTGTATTCTCTCTTACACGCTATCTGGACCAAGGAAACTAAAAAAAGAGAGCGAGTCATTATAACGAAGGAACCCAGGCCTTTCAAGCGAGCCAAGGTGTATAAGAAACCCATTACATGCAAGTGAGCCAGTTATTACAAGAAACCCAATATAGGGAAGCGAGCCAAAACTTTTAAGCAACCCAGAAATAGGAAGCGAGCCACGATGTTGAAGAAACCCATAGCAAAAAAGCGATCTTACTTATGTCTATAACAATTGAAATCGGCAAGGTTTATTCAAAAATAAGTGGCGATTACCCAGTATCTGCTCTCAGAAAAGAACTCTCCTATCTTCCGCGGGGGTACCAATTTATGCCAAGGTATCGGATGAAACAGTGGGATGGACGAATACATTTGATGAGTATTGGAGGGAAGTTCCCCTCTGGTTTGTACCCTACAGTAAGAAAATTCTTAATTTCCCGTAACTTAAAATTCCAGGTAAAGAGGGTATATAGGATACCTACTGTACAGGATGTCATGCAACCAAATAATACTAAGCTACGCGACTACCAGTTAGAAGCGGTACGCGTTGCATTAAAGAAGACTCGAGGTGTTCTTAAACAACCTGCTGGTTCTGGAAAAACTCTTGTCGCGTCTTCCATTATTAAAACTCTCAACCGCCCTACTGTTTTTCTTACCCATAAGAAAGACCTTCTATACCAAACTAAAAGAGTATTTGAAGAGGAAATAGGTAAAGATAAGATTGGTTTAATTGGCGATGGCATTGTGGAAACGAACCAGATAGATATTGTTAGTATTCCTACTATATCGAGGACTCCAACTAAATTTAAATCATATTTTAAACGCAAAGAAGTTTTAATAGCAGATGAAGTGCACCATGCTCAAAGTAATACCTGGTACAAAACTATAATGCAGATACCAGCGATGTACAGGTTTGGTTTAACTGCTACTCCACAATCAGGTGATAAGTTTTTGCTACTTGAGGCCTGTACTGGTAAAGTCATTTATACAACCGAATATGGTGAGCTGATTAAAGATAAGTATTTGTCGAAACCAAAAGTTCTTCTTTTAAAAGTTACTAAGCCCGATATACCAGATCGGCAGGAATACCAGACTGCCTACCGGGATGGGATTGTTCAAAATAAATGGCGGAATAGGATAATAGCAGGAATTGCTAAGAAACTCTGTTCTCTTCGTCTTGATCCAGTTTGTATCATAACTAAATTTATCGAACATGGATCTAACATCGAGAAAGAAGTTTCGTCTGTTGGGTTAGAGGACTACAGGTTTATTCACGGGCAACACTCTGCCCAAGAAAGGATGGAGGTGATCCAAAATGTATTAACTGGGAAAGTAAAGGTTCTCATAACCTCCCCGATCTTCGGGGAGGGGGTTGACATACCACCTCTACGCTCAATGATTCTTGCGAGTGGTGGTTACAGTTATATTAAGGTTATTCAAGAGGCTGGGAGGGGAATGAGGTCTACTGAATCTAAAAGTGAAGTACTGATAATAGACTTTTTCGATGATACCCATTCGTACTTACTTAAACATTCTAAACGTCGTAGAAATATATATAAGTCAGAATTACTTTCCAAGGTCACTCCGCCTGTATATAACTCCCTCGATCTACTTTTCGAAAACCTATACTAAGATGCTTACTACTACTCTCTATACATTTTCTCAGAGAACTCGTTCTCTTCTACTCTTCTCTCGTTCTCTTCTACTCTACTTACTTTACACATTTACTCTAAATACTAAAAGACTATATAGTGGGTCCCCCAGACCCACTCTTGTATACAATCTTTTTGTAAAAATTTACCAAAAGTTTTTAAAACTTTTTTGTATTCTATCTATATTAGCTTATTTTAGCTAAACTAGGGGGTATATGTTTAAAAGAAGAAAGATGAAAGGGAGAACCGCTAAAGACTTTGTTAATCTTTGGAGGTCTCATTACAAGGGAAAGGTTGGGTCGGAGTACTACGTATCGTGGGGTTTGGATACTAGTATATTTCGTCGCCTCATGGCTACTTACTCTAACAAAGAGTTGCTTGAACTAATTGAGTTTGCGTTTTCCGATTCTCAAGTTACTAAATATTTAAGAGATCGAGGTTATCCTATAAACCTATTTAAGTCCTGTGTTAATACTTTCTCCTCTGCACTTCATGATCCAGTATCTAGTATTCCTAAGTGGGAGTTGGAACTTGATACTCCATATTGGGATGATTCAAGAATTAGTTATATTTGGGCTAAGATATGCGCAGGGGATATTAATGCGCTTGTTGAATATGTTGACGACCAGTACTACTGGAAATTATTGCTGGCTAAACTATTACTTCAGAATGGCGGTGTTCCAAAAAAAGTGAAGAAGTTCTATGAGATGTGGGAATGTAAAGAAACTGTTGAGCGGAGAGCTATGAATGGTAGTACGAAAGAGGTCAGCAAGGAAGCCTTCTGAAAGCGTTTTAGAGTACATAAAAAGGAAGAAGTGGGCTTACGAAGAAAGTGCGGGTAGGTTGGTAGTTAAGACTTGTCCCTATTGTAGTGACTCAGATAAACATTTTTATGTGAATCCAGTCACTTCCCAATTCTTGTGTTTTAAGTGCGACGTTAATGGGAATCTTTACAAGTTAAAGAAAGACCTTGGCGACATTTCACCTTTATCATCCCTTCCATCAAACTTTAACATAACTAAAGAAAAATACAATAAAGTTCGTAGAGGAGTATTACTAAATCATAAGGCTCTACTTGGAGACCCAGATGGCTTAGAAACTGTAAAGGCTAAATGGGGTTTTGAAGTCGATGATGTTAAGAAGTTTAAACTTGGGATACAAGTCAAAGGAGGAAAGAAATGGATTGTTATACCATACTTTGAGAATAATAAAATAATTAATGTTAAAATGGAGACTCTTCCTCCAGCAAAAAAGAAGTTCCGTAGATTAAAGGGTATGAAGAGTGGGTTATTTAATGTTGACGATGTAAATCGTAAACTTAAATACATATTTTTATGCGAGGGAGAATCTGATACTATAAGTCTTATTAGAATTGGCGTAAAGAACGTTGTTGGGGCGTCTGTTGGGGCTCGTGGATTTAAGCCAGAGTGGTACGATCTTATTAATGAGTTTGAAAGGATATACATTGTTTATGATAATGATGTTGCCGGGCAAGAGGGGGCTAGAAAAATAGCGAAGAGAATAGGCATGAATAAGTGTCTTAATATAGAAATTCCAGTTGAAGTTGAGATTAATGATGTAACTGACTTTCTTTCAGATGGTAATAGTTTAAAAGATTTCCAGAAGCTAGTAGTGGATGCTAAGAAGTTTGATGTAGAAGATGTTATTTCCTTCAAGTCTATTCTGAATAATTTAGAAAGTGAGTTAGCAGTAAGTAATAACATTGATGGGACTGGATATTTAACTCAATGGACTAATCTAAATAAGTTGGTTGGTAGTTTTATTCCTGGTGATCTTGTTATAATATCTGGGATTGCGAAGGTTGGGAAGAGTACTTGGGGACTCAACTTTCTTCTTGAACATGCGCTTATGGGAATTCCTACATTGTATTATTGCCTTGAAATGCGCCCAGAAAGGATAGTAACTAGGGTGGTTTCGTATGTAAGGTGTGTAAAAAAGGATGAAATTACTAGGGATGATGTTATATATGTGCGTTCTCTTTATGGAACTAAGCCCTTTTACATTGCTCACAGTTACTCTTTCACTTTAGAAAAAGTGATGGACACGATTGTTGAATCAGTTAAAAGGTACGGAATTGAGTTGCTTTTGTTTGATCATCTTCATTTCCTTATACGTTCTTTAGATAATACTACAGCAGAAGTTGGTAATGCAGTAAGACAATTTAAGTTGCTTGCAGAAGAATTACAAATTCCAATCTTTTTAGTTGCCCAACCCCGTAAATTGAGTGGAAAACGGAAGCGCCCTACTGTAGATGATTTAAGAGACTCGTCAAGCATTGGACAGGACGCAGATACTGTTATTGTAATTCATAGGGAAAGAGTAAAACAAGATGGAAGTAGTAGTGACAATAATAAACCGCTTTTTGATAATGATACTGAAGTAATTGTAGATGCTTCACGTTATAGTGCTGGAGGGATTGCGAAACTGTATTTTGATGGTGAATTATCAAGATTCTTCCAAAATAAAAAAGAAAGGAGGGAATTTTTGAATCGTGTTTATGGTGGAGTTACTTAACCTATAACATCTATAGAAAGGAGAGTAAAAATGGCAACACTAACTGATGATGGTGGATGTGTTTATTATTCGGCAGGTGATAGTAAGCTTCTCGATTTGTTACAGGCTAAAATTAATCGGATGGTTAAGACTTCGATTGCTGAGCACTCTCGTGGTTTTACATGTCATCCTAACCTACAAAGTTCAAAAGAAGAGCCTCATAGACATGGGCTTTCGTGGTATGGGCCGGATAGACATGGCCTCCCGTGGTATGGGCCGGA